>NZ_JAMPKB010000092.1:0-18924 GCF_039961925.1 Trichocoleus sp. DQ-U1
AGGGCGGGCGGATTGAGCAGTTGATTCGAGCGGCTGGTGCTCAACTTTGGTATTTACCACCTTACTCCCCCGACCTCAACAAAATTGAGAACTGCTGGTCTTGGCTCAAGAGCCGCATCCGCAAACAACTCGACCAGTTTAATTGTTTGCGAGATGCAATCGAGCATGTCTTATGCTTGTCGTCCTAATTACCTTGGCGATTGCTATAGAAGCGAAGCGGCTTCCCGTTTCCCGAAAGATAGGGTAAGCTTTCGGAATGTCTAATGAAAGCAAAAATTCTATTGAAAAAGAGTTGTCTATTTTTAATACAAGCATTTTTAATTTCTAATTGATTACCGTGTCTTACCTTGCCCGCATTCTGGTTTATCCAATCAAATCTCTAGATGGTGTTTCCGTTACCAAAGCAACCATCCTTAAAAGTGGTGCATTACAGTATGACCGAGAGTTTTCTATTTGTGACGCTCAAGGTCGATTCGTGAATGCCAAGCGCAATCCGAAAGTTCACTTACTGCGGACTTCTTTTGACATTGATACGGATACTGAGAAGATTACTCGTGTTTGCTTAGAAGTCCCAGGAACAGAACAAACCCACATTTTTCACATCGATCGGGAACGGACTGAATTAGAAGCTTGGTTGAGCAACTATTTCGACTTTCCCGTAAAACTCTGCCAGAACTTAGTCTCTGGCTTTCCAGATGATACCAATGCCTCCGGGCCAACAGTCATCAGTACCGCCACGCTGGAGACAGTCGCCTCCTGGTTTCCTACCCTGACGGGGGATGAATTGCGGCGACGCCTGCGGGCAAATCTGGAAATTGGAGGCGTCCCGGCATTTTGGGAAGATCGGCTGTTTGGGGCGGAAGAGGATGTGGTGCCGTTTCTGGTGCGAGATGTGCAGATAAATGGGGTCAATCCCTGTCAGCGTTGTGTGGTGCCGACACGAGACTCTCTAATGGGCAAGGTTTACCCTAATTTTCAAAAATTATTTGTGCAAGCGCGGAAAGAAACTTTGCCCAGTTGGGTAGACTCATCTCGATTCAATCACTTTTACCGACTCTCGGTAAACACGCGCATCCCTGAATCGGAAGCCGGTAATATTTTACAGGTGGGAGACGAAGTAGAAATTCAAACACTTAAAAACTAAAAATTAGAGATTATATGGCAGAGACAGGAAACAAAGATCAACAGCATCCCCTCCAAGGACGCGATCGCCAACTCGTTAACAGCCTCTTAACCGGGGAAATGAATGATTTCAATCTGGCGGAACTCGCCCGTCTACGCATTCGTTATCGTGGCTTTCCAGGGGCAAGGGAGATTCAACAAGACCTGGATATGATTCTCCGCCAGTGGAACTTGACAGAAGATGCACTCTTTGAAAAAACTCGTCAGATTCATGCCACAAGTATTGTCTATAAAAGTCGCAGCAAGCGGCAAGATGAAGAAGATTGGAATTAGCGTGCTAGAGCAAATCTCGTTTGGATACAGTATCTTTAAAACCCAAATGTTTTTGCGCGAATGCTTCACCCCTACATAATTCCAACAGGCGTAGGTGATGCATTGCCTTGTAAGGACGGGGAATCATTGAAAGCCTCTCTCCTTCCAGGCGAGAGCATGGAACTGAGGCTTGCTAATTCTTATTTTCAGAGTCAGCTAGTGGCTGAATAGATTCTTCCTCCCAGTAAGCAGAAGGTAACGCCTTTCCCATTGGTTCGCGCTGTACAGACTTTAACTGCTTCTTTTGGGCGATGGGTGTCAAGGAAGGCGATGCAAGGGGGAGCAAAGAATTATTCTGCTGCGTTCCGATCCCGGTTCCCTGATTGACTGCTGGCAATCCAGGTTCTAGAACCTCAGCCACTTGAACTTGCTGCTGTAGGTCTTCTGTCGAAGACACCAAATTGCTGAGTCCATTCACCAAATTTCGCAAATTGTTACGGAAAGCTTCATCCCCTGTCAAATCATCCAGGTCAGATGTAATTTTCTGAGCATTTTCAAACGTCATCCGCGCTGAGTCTAAAGTTTGTTGCAATACAACCAAATTCGTTGGACTGTTAAGAGCGGTGGAAAGATCGCGAAAGTTAGCAGATGCTTGCGCTGCATTGATGGACGCCTGCGCCGCATTTGCAGACACGAGTTCTAAGTTACGCCGTAGTTGTCCACCTCCAAACTGGTTGACTTGCCCTGTTAGGTTACTTGCACTCAGGCGCAGCTGTTCGCTGGCTTGGCTAAAGTTGTTCAAGGTACTGACGAGAGTCGAGCGGTTGCCTACGACCAGACTATTCATATTATCGACGAGCCGATTTACCTGGGTGGCAGTCCCGCTATATTGATTCGCGGTCCTAGAAATCTGATTGGCTGCCAAAGCAACTTGATTGCTGGTTTGATTGGCAGCACTCGTCACTGAATTGGCTGCGACTGAGAAGTTTTTAATTTCTTGTTGCACTGAGCGACTCAAACCTGTGAGTTCGCGGGTAAGTTGAGATACCCCAACGGCGGCGACGCTGGTATTTTTAGCAACTGAGTTGAGGTTGGCAAAGAATGCGGGGTCGCTGTAGAGATTGGCGATGCGGGTGGTGCTGCGAAGCAGTTCATCAAAACTGACCCCAATTTGACCTTGCAGACGATCCTCGTCACAAACAATCAGGCTAGACTGGCATTGCGGATCGAGCGGATTCGCTACCTTCGCGTCTGGCTGGAAGGGCTTCAGGGGAGTAATGTCAATCGAAGTTTCGCTGAGCAGACCGGATTGATTGGCTTCAACGACGACATCACGCGGAATCACTAAGTCAGCCGGTGCAATTTCCATCACCACATCGACGCCATTCGAGCCTGGGTTGATGGCAGTAATTTTCCCAACATTGACGCCGCGATAGCGGACGGGTGCGCCAGCTTGCATCCCGCCAGCATTGACAAATTCTGCCACGACTGTGTAGCTACGGCTACCGGGGTTCATCCCGCGTATCCACAAAATCAGACCCCCAAACAAGAAAAGGGACAGCAGGATTAACAAACCGACGGAGCCTTCTCGAACCGTTCGCGATCGCATCTGTTCTCCTCATACCATTAACAATTAAGAATTAAAAATGCTTACATTAAAAATTCTGCCTTTTTTAATTTTTAATTTTTAATTGATTCTAGCCGATGACGTGAATTGGGCCGGTTACACTTCCACTAAAAAATTGTTGAACGATAGGATTTTGGGTGGTATCAATCTCGCTGACGGCACCTTCCCACTGTACCTGTCCCTGATAGAGAAATATCACTCGGTCAGCCGTGCGGCGAATGGTGCTTTCTTGGTGCGTCACCATGACATAACTGCTACAACTGTCTGGTATTTGCTGCAACTGACGAACTAAATCTTCAATCACTGTGGAAGCAATGGGGTCAAGACCAGCAGTAGGCTCATCATAGAGTAAAACTTCTGGGTTGTCTTGGGGATGGTCTGGATTGGACATAATCGCACGGGCGAAACTCACCCGCTTTCGCATTCCACCCGATAATTGCGAGGGGTAGCGATCGCTAACCCCTGGCAACCCAACCATCTCTAGCTTTTCCTCCACCAATTCTCGTATCCGCCGACGCGACAGTTTAGAACGCTGAAACAGCAGAAAGCCGACATTTTCTTCCACCGTCAGCGAATCGAATAAAGCCGCTTGTTGGAACACCATCCCAATTCCAAGGGGATCTTCGGCATCTTCGATTAAGCCACGACGTCGCTTTCCCAGGATATAAACTTCACCTGAATCAGGAGCCAAAAGTCCCGCAATAATCCGCAAAATCGTCGATTTACCAGTCCCGGAGGGGCCAATAATTGCCAGCGCATCGTCCCGATAAATTGTCAGATCGACCCCATCTAAGATGACATTGTTGCCAAAGGATTTAGAAATTCCCTTTAGTTCGATGAGTGGCTCTGCCATAGAAAGATTGGGGATTGGTAAAAAGTTTTGAGTTTTGAGTTTTGAATTAAAGAACTCTTTTATAACTCAAAATTTAACGCTCATAAATTAAAAGTTTTAATTTTAATTTATGGGCGTTGAATCGAAAAACTCTCTAATCACTCAACACTCAACACACTCTCAGTCCTGATTACCGAACACCCTGACGAACTCCATTCGCTGTAGCTGTGTTGGTTTCTGCTGAGGACGCTTCCAGTCCAAAGACGCGACCAAACACTTTTTCCACCTTGTAGCCGGAATCAATGGACTCCAAGGGGTCTTTGCGGAGCCGGTGACGCAGACACAGGGTGATGACGCGGTGGATATCGTCTACGGTGACTTCAGTGCGTCCTTCTAGGGCAGCGATCGCGCGAGCGGCTCGGTTCGTAACCATATCGCCCCGTAAGCCGTCTACATCCAACTCCGAACAAACTTCGGAGATTTTCACCCGCAAGTCATAGTCCATCGTCACCGAGGACAGGCGTTCTTGAGCGCTGACGAGCTTTTGTTGCAATGCTTGTTGCTGCGGAAGATATTTTTCCAGAAACTTCGGGGGATTTTGGTCAAACTCAGCCCGTTGCTCTACAATTTCCACTCGCAGCGCCGGTTCCTTCACCGTGCGAATTTCTGCGTGCATTCCAAAGCGGTCAAGCAGTTGAGGTCGCAGTTCGCCTTCTTCCGGGTTGCCGGAACCGACTAGCACAAATCTCGCCGGGTGACGGATAGAAATTCCTTCCCGTTCGACGGTGTTCCAGCCGCTTGCCGCTGAGTCGAGCAGCACATCGACTAGGTGGTCGTCAAGTAGGTTGACTTCATCCACATAGAGAATGCCCCGGTTGGCTTTCGCGAGGAGTCCGGGTTCAAAGGCTCTGACTCCTTGGGATAAAGCTTTTTCAATGTCGATAGTGCCGCAGACGCGGTCTTCTGTCGCACCGAGCGGCAGGTCAACCATCGTCACTTTTTTGTGGGCGACGGGAATTTCTTCCTGTTTCGCCAAGCGATCGCGCACGCTGTCGCTCATCAAATCGGGGTCTCTTGGATGACTATTAAACGGGTCATCGGCAACGACTTCGATTTCTGGCAACAGGTCAGCCAAAGCCCGGATCGTGGTGGATTTGCCCGTTCCGCGATCGCCCATAATCATCACGCCGCCAATGTAGGGGTCAATCACATTCAGCAGCAAGGCCAGTTTCATCTCTTCCTGACCCACGATAGCAGTGAAAGGAAAAACGACACGGCGTGCCGTAGGGGACGCTGAGGCTGTCGGACTCACAGAATTGTTACCCATCTTATTATTCACCGCCTTTCATTGTGCCACTTTTCGCTTCATCCGAACCGAAAATTCCGAATCCATTGAAGATGAGTGAATTCAGAATTTTGCTAAACGGCATGGGTTCAATTTTTCTGAAGCGATCGCATTTTTTAGGCAAATCTTCATCTAAAACATTTTTCAAACGATGTCAATCCCCCCTCACCTGTAGCACCCACATCCTGACTACCGCCTGACTACCGGATGATGTTTACGCGGGAGCGCTAGGAAGCCGTTTCAACTCCTGTAGCACCTCTGTAGCTGACTGGTAACGAGTCACAAAGTGGAAGTGCACCATCTTATCCAAAATCTCGGCAAATTCGTCTCGCACTGAGGCAAATTCGCGCCAATTAATGTTGCCGGTGTTCCGGTCAGTTTCCAGCTTACTAGGCGGTATCCCCGTCACTGCCTCCACCCCAATCATGCCCAAGGCGTAGATATCACTGCTGAACCTAGGGTGTCCGTCGTATTGCTCAGCCGGAGTATAACCACGGGTGCCGATAGCAATGGTGCGGTTTTCCTGTTCGCTTTCTTCTTGGGGCTGAATCTGTTTCACGGCACCAAAGTCAATTAAAACTAAGCGACCGTCTTTTTCTCGGCGAATAATATTACTCGGCTTAATATCCCGGTGGATGACTTGGTTTTCATGGATAAATACCAGAATTTCCAGAACCCCGCACAGGATTTCCACCACTTGCGCTTCCGGTAGGCGCTTATCTATCAATAGTTCATCGGTGAGCGGATGACCTTTAATAAATTCTTCAATTAAATAGAATTCTTCGTTTTCTTCAAAATAGGCAAGTAACTGCGGAATCTGAGAATGGTGCCCCAAGCTTTCCAGAATGGCGGCTTCTGTAAAAAATAGCCGTTTTGCCAATTTCAAGAATTTTTCATCCCGAAGCGCAGGCATTAAATGCTTAACCGCACACTGGGGCTTACCGGGTCGCATGGTATCTTCGGCTAAATACGTATGACCAAACCCGCCCGAAGCCAGAGGTCGAAGAATCTTGTAGCGTCCCATCAATAGAGACGGTCGCAGGGAGTCGCCGTACTTTACGGGAGAGGAATCTAATAATCGCTGGCGCTCCAGTCGCTCAGGTTCTGTAATTACATCTAAGCTAGGCTGCCACGGCTGAGTCTCATCATCATCATAATCATCGCGATTAGGCAGAACTGATAGGGGAGCTGGCGCGATCGCTGTTGCTACCTCTGCTTCTTCCTCAATCCTCGGTTCCTGATTCTTCTGTTGTAGAAGTGCTTGCATCTGTGCCAGGTTGAATTGCTGTTCCTGAACCAGAAGCGCGATTTTTTTCTGATTTTGTTCGGCTTGGTGAGCGCTATAAGCCACGACACCAGCAGCCGTTCCCACCAACGCGATCGCAGAGGGAACCACTGGCACCCATCCCGCCTGGGTAAACAGCACCCAACACGACCCAAACAGGACACCCAACGCGGCTCCCTGTCCCAGTAACAAGTGCCCTGGATGCCGCAGCCGCAAAGCCATCAACCCGCCAGTTACAGACCAACCCAATACCCACAAAGCTTCTCCCCAATCCGACCAGAACCAAAATAAACGACGCCCATCCAGGACAGCACTGAGCATCTGGCTTACCAGATGGGCATGAGTGACAACTCCAGGCATTTTCCGATTTCCCTTCTGTGCGCCACTGTAGGGAGTATAGAAGGCGTCATCAATACTGGAAGCAGTAACCCCGATGAGAACGATGCGGTCTTTTACCCAGCTAGGGTCAAACTGACCGTTGAGGACTTGACTCATCGTTACCTGGTTAAAAGGACGGTTGGCAGAGCGGTAATTGATGAGGATTTGGTACCCCCGTGCATCCAGACCTTGATATCCTCCATCATTAGGCTCCAGAGGTTTGAAGACAGTGTTGTTCCAACGGAGAGGTGGGGTGTCTGAAGCAACGATTCCTTCTTTTTCCAAGTAACGTTGAACCAGTTGGAAGCTAAAGGAGTTCGGGTTAGGGCAAGGCTTGTGAGCGGAGGGAGAGACAAATAACAAACCCCGACGGATAACGCCATCAGAATCAGTCTTCCCGATATCGGCAAAGCCAGCCTGGTCTCCGGCAATTTTGGGTGGTGGAGGAGTGCCGGGGCTTTCCGAGTCTTTGACGGCACACACCGGAACGATGCGGCGATCGCTACTCATCAGCTTGGAGAATGCCGCATGACCGGGTTCTACGGGCAAATCCCGATAAATATCTAGCCCGACAGTACGCGGATCGTTTGCCAGCAATTTTGCTAGCATCTGATGCATTCGTTCGTCAGACAGGGGATATTGCTTGTAAGTTTGGATGTCTGCTTCGGTAACAGCAACTACCAAGATCCGGGGATCTGGCTCTTCGGCTGGTCGTAACCGCATCATCTGGTCATAAGCACCTAGTTCCAGCGTCTCCAGCAGACCTTGTTGCCGGACTCCCAGCACTAAGAGGGAGACCACCACACTGACCACCAGTGCTGGTTGTCCCAAGATTAAGGCAGCAGTGCGTCTTAGGTGCGATCGCACTGTATGGAAATTCCCCTTTGAAAGCCGATCTATCACAGGAACGTTGTCAGGTTAGAAAGTAAAAAGCTTAATTAAAAGGTTGGAATGGTTAAAACTTACCGATCTTAACAAGCGATCGCTACGACGTATGGGAATACTTACAGCGTACAAATTTGCTTGCGTTACCCTAGCCCTGCTGTCCGATAACAGCCTGCTTTTGCCACTTCAAGCCTGCATGGCTTTTAGAAATAAATGCCTCCTGTCCCTATTTGCATTCTAGTGTTCGTAACTGACTGTGAGTATCGCTCTGCCGTTTCGATCGATCGGTTATTTTCCTTTAGTCTTTTGTCACTCTAGTCCTTCTTTACCATACTTAAGTCTTGGTGGTAACTTTCTTAAGTGGTTATTTTGCGTGTTCTTTCGCTTGAGGTACATTCATCGCTAGTTTCGGTGTTGGCAGATTCTTTAGCAATTGAGCGTGCGAGGCGAGAGACGGCAAAGTTGGTAGTAGACAGTAGAAAAATAGACTCATTGCTTCTAATTTTTCCTCTAAAAGAAGTATTTTTCAGCTAAAATCTGCCGCATTGCTAGGAATAATGATAATTTTTGCCCGCTCCTGAATTCGGATTTTTTATTAGACGTTACTCTATACTTTCTTCTTGCTTTGTCTACGGCTAAGCTTTTTACAATTTCAATTTAATAATTCAGCCAAAATTGAAACAAAATTAATAATTAAAAATAATTTTAATAAAACCATAAGCGTATTTTATGAAACCAATCTTACCTATTTTGTCCTCATGCAGGCAGATAAGATTCACGCTCCTCAATTCTCTTGATTTCAGCGCCAAGCTGGCTTTCTCCCCAATAGTTTGGAGAGGACTGCGATAAATGGTAGTCAATCGGGCAAAATGTTAATTTTCGCAGGTTCCAGCTACTTAAATTGATTCGCACTCACTTCAGACTTTCCGGTTGGGTTTCGCACAAAGACGAAACCCAACACCTCCCTTAGTTTTTGTTGGGTCACTCTCTCTTGAAGACTCCGTCTACATGACCTCAAACCAACCTACAATGATAGATAAGCTGGGTGAGAGAATTTATTAATCCGTGTCCGATGCTTCAGAGCGAATTAGGTGTACGTTTTGTTCCCAATTAACCCCATCAAAAGGCACAATGCAAAAGCGAGACACCACATCCTCATCCAGACAACGCACGTTGACATCAATAGATTCGGGATGGGAACGGGGACGATAAAAAGGGTGAATCCCACAAATACGGCAGAAGATGTGCTTAGCAACACCCGTGTTGAAGGTGTAGGTTGTCAATAAGTCTGCACCGCTTAGCAAGGTAAAACGTTCGGACGGCACAATTAGATGTAAAAATCCCTTCTTCCTACAGATGGAACAGTTGCAGTCATCTGCCTTATGTTCGTCAACGATTACCCGAAAGCGGACTGCGCCACAGTGACAGCCGCCTTCGTAGGTAATTGGTTCTTCTGTTTGTGCGCTCATATTAGTCATTCACGGTTAGCAGAGTTTGGTTGATTTCCAGTTCCTAGTCTATTGTTAATGGCTATTTTCTAGCACTTCTCTCGCAAATAATGGTTAAAGTGTAGAGAAAAGCGTGGTTCGCTACTTTTATGACCGCTCTACAACTATAATAAATTAAACATAAATATATATTTCTTTATGAGATTAAAAGTAAATATTGTTTAGTATAAACAAAAACCAATTTTAAAATCAGTTAGGAAATTCTAACGTAAAAGAGCCATTACTTAGGTTTTCTCAGGAGGTAATGTTTTTTATCGAGCTGCAATGAGTTATTATAATTGCTGGCTCAAATATCTATGATAGACATAGCCTTTTTAGAAAGCGAACGATTGAGTTGGTATAGCATTTAACATTACATAGCCATAACTGAGGCATTCAAACCCATCAAACAACTTGCTATTTAGTCCATTAAATTAGTTTTTTGATAAACAAAGATAAAAAATTTAGTCCCTCTATCTCTATGAAAAAAAAGGGGTAAGAGATTACAAAATGGACGCAAATCACCAGCCAATTGGGCATGACTATTTACAAGGTGAAGGTGCTTCTGGAGAGTTACAACAAACTATCGCGGGTGCAGATGTAGAACGTCCCCAACTTGAGGAAGAACTGCGGAACACGAGAGCTGAACTAGAAGCATACCGAACACTGTACAACAAGACTCCCTGTATTCACTTTACTTTGGATTCAGAAGGAGTCGTTGTTGGGGTTAATCAGTTTGGAGCGGCTCGTCTTGGTTATAGCGTCCAAGAGTTGGTTGGAAAAACAATTTTCAGCACTTTTGCTCCTGACGAGCGAGAAAAGTTAAAAGCTGAGTTTGCTCAGTTTTTGCAACAAGCAATTCAAGAAGCATTTGAGTTGAGTTCAGGGATCGAGTCAAACGCTTTGGTTACTAGTTGGGAATTGCGCGCCTGTTGCAAAGATGGCAGCATTTTATGGGTAAATGTTACCGCTAGCATTGTACAAAGAACGAATACGGATAGAGTTGTCCTCCTGGTTTGCGATGACATAACTGAGCG
The DNA here is from genome assembly GCF_039961925.1 of Trichocoleus sp. DQ-U1. Taxonomy (NCBI): domain Bacteria; kingdom Bacillati; phylum Cyanobacteriota; class Cyanophyceae; order Leptolyngbyales; family Trichocoleusaceae; genus Trichocoleus; species Trichocoleus sp. DQ-U1. The sequence continues at coordinate 10,311 of NZ_JAMPKB010000092.1, forward strand.
CAAACAAGCACAGGAACGTCTACATTTACTGGAGCAGGTTCTCCGTGATTGCTGCAATGGCATTGTCCTTACCGACTCCAATCAACCAGATAATCCAATTATTTATATCAATCCAAGTTTTGAGCGTTTAACAGGCTACTCTGCTGAGGAAATCATAGGGTACAACTGCCGCTTCTTGCAGGGCGCTGACACTGCTCAGCCAGCACTTGATGAGCTACGAATGGCGATTAGGGAAGCTAGAGAATGCCATGTCACCTTACGCAACTATCGCAAAGATGGCACCCTTTTCTGGAACGAACTCTATCTTTCCCCAATCGGGAGTCCACAAGGGAATCTAATCGGTTTTGTGGGGATTCAGACTGACATTACCGAGCGCAAACAGGCAGAAGAGGCACTAAGCAAAAGCGAAGCAAAAAATCGCGCTCTTATAAGTGCCATCCCGGATTTGATCTTCCGAATTAGCAAAGATAGCACTTATTTGGACGTCAAAGCAGCTAGAGACTTTGATACGTTCTTACCTGCTCAGGAATTCTTAGGTAAAAAGTTAGACGAGGTTTTGCCCACAGAAGTCGCTGAGAAAGCCAAATACCATGTGGAGCAAGCACTTTCTACGAACGAAATCCAAATCTTCGAGTATCAGCTTCCCAAAAATGGCAATTTGCACGATTACGAGGCGCGGCTTGTTGTCAGTGGGGAAGATGAAGTTTTAGTCATTGTGCGCGATATTAGCGATCGCAAAGCCGCGGAAGAGTCACTAAGACAGCAAACCGAGCGGGAACGACTGCTGAGGGCGATGCTAGAACGCATCCGTCAGTCTTTAAATTTAGACGAGATTCTCAACACGACGGTGTCTGAAGTCCGGCAATTTCTCGCCTCCGATCGAGTGATCGTTTTCCGCTTTCAGCCGGACTGGAGTGGAGTCGTGGTAGTGGAGTCTGTCGCCAACGGTTGGACTCCCATCCTGGGAACAACAATCCACGATCCTTGCTTTGAACAAGTCTATGTCCAGTACCAACAGGGTCGCACTAAAACTATAGAAGATATTTATACAGCCGAGTTGAGTCAGTGTCACATCGATTTACTACATCGGCTTCAAGTTAGAGCCAGCTTGATCGTCCCGATTCTGCAAGGAGAGGAATTGTGGGGACTGCTAATTGCCCATAATTGTTCGCAACCCCGACAGTGGCAACAGTTGGAAATTGATTTGCTTTGTTCGTTGGCAACCCAGGTAGCGATCGCAATTCAGCAAGCCGAACTCTACAACCAAATGCAACAGCAAGCTCAGCGCGAGCAAGCACTGAATCGGTCTATTTCTGCAATTCGTAGCTCTCTAGAATTAGAAGTAATTTTTGCCACAGCCACAACGGAAATTGGTCAGCTTTTGCACATCGACCACGTTTCCATCCTGCAATATCTTCCGCAGCGGCAGGTTTGGCTGAATGTGGCACTTTACTATCAAGGTTCCAGTTTGTCGAGCAGGCTGGGTATGGAATTTCCAGATGTAGACAATTTGTTGGGAAGGCAACTCAAGCAGTTACAAGTGGTTTCCATTCACGATACTCAGACTATCGAGGATGAGGGGAATAAGCCTCTAGCAGAGGCTTATCCGGGTGCTTGGTTGTTGGTACCGATACACTTTCAAGGAAACCTCTGGGGAATCTTAACACTATCGATGGAAGGTCGTCCTCGCTACTGGCAAGACTCAGAGGTAGACCTGGTTTGTGCCTTCGCGGCTCAACTGGCGATCGCGATTGGGCAATCCACCCTGTTTAAGCAGGTGCAGCAGCTGAACGCCAATCTAGAACGCCAAGTGCAACAACGCACAACCCAACTGCAAAAAGCGCTTGGCTTTGAAGCCGTGCTAAAACGCATCACCGACAAAGTCCGCGATAGTCTCGACGAAAGCCAGATTTTACAGGTAGCCGTTCGAGAGTTAGCGCTTTCATTTAATATGGGCAGCTGTCATGCTTCGCTCTACAACCTGGAGCAAGAAACTGCCACAATTTGCTACGAGTACGCCACCTCAATGCCTTCCTCGCAGGGTCAGGTGATGCAAATGGCAGACTTCCCGGAAATTTACGCTCCTCTACGACAAGGTAAATGTTTCCAATCTTGTTCAATCAGTCCCGACTTTGTCCGGAGTAAGGTGGCGATGTTGGCTTGCCCGATATTGGACGATCAAGGAGTGCTGGGGGATTTGTGGTTATTCCATCGCCCAGACTATACCTTCAAAAAACTAGAGATCCGGCTGGTGCAACAAGTGGCGAATCAATGCGCGATCGCAATCCGTCAAGCCCGATTTTATCAAGCATCCCTAGCACAAGTGGAGGAACTCGAAAAACTCAATCGGCTCAAAGATGAATTCCTCAGCACCGTTTCTCACGAATTACGTTCGCCCGTATCCAACATGAAAATGGCGGCTCAGATGTTGGAAATCACCCTCAAGCGCGAGGGTGTCTTGGATGCCAAAATACCAAAACCCCCTACAGAGGTCAGCAAAGTCAGTCTCTACTTGCAGATATTGCAGAAGGAATGCAAACGGGAAACCGATTTAATCAACGATTTGCTTGATTTACAACGCCTAGAGGCAGGGACGCGACCCTTGGATTTAGACGTCATCGAACTTCATCTCTGGTTGCCCCAAATTGTAAAACCTTTTCAAGAGCGTGCCCAAAACCGCCAACAAATCTTGCAGGTTGACATCCCCTCTCAATTACCTCGTTTAGTTTCCGATTCATCTAGTCTGGAACGCATCCTCGCAGAGTTGCTCAACAATGCTTGTAAATACACTCCCCCAGGAGAAAAAATTGTCCTTACCGCCGAAGCGAAATCGGGAACCCTTCAATTGAGTGTCAAAAATTCTGGAGCTGAAATTCCTCAGAGCGAGCTAACCCGCATTTTTGATAAATTTTACCGAGTTCCCAATGCCGATCCCTGGAAGCAAGGCGGAACTGGCTTGGGACTGGCACTGGTGAAGAAACTGACAGAGCATTTAGGAGGCGAAATCTGGGTTGAGAGTGGATCGGGTCAAACCGGCTTTATCATAGAGCTACCGATTAATTTTGCTTATAGTTAACTTTCCCCAACGCCTTCCCCAACCCCAAGGGAAACACGAAGGCATCACATCCCTGCGGTGTGGCAAATCTAGCGATTTTGGTTTGGATGCACTACGGTTTAACTCTATCCCTTCCGCAGAAAGGGGTTCAATATCCCCGCTGGGTGAATAGCGAGGGGTTGAGGGCGAAGTTCCAAGTGTATTGCACGCCAGAGTGAGAACCGCTATCAAGTACGGATGTCAATTCGTCGCTTCTTAAATCTCTACAATTTTTTTTTAGCTGGACAACTGACATGATGTGGTTTTGAATGTAAGAGCATATACGAGGTCGTAACAAACGCCCTTCCTATCCCATCTACTTCAGTTGCTAATTTAGTTGCTAAGTTAACCCGATTTGAGTAGGGTGTTAAGTTATGATTCTCGGAGTGCATCAGTTGCGACTATTTGTGGTTCAGTTACCGTTGAAAAGCAAGAGCGATGAGTGAAAAGAGTACAGCATTTCTGGCCGGGGCTGCCTTCGCCGGAATTGCAGCTTTCGTCTTGCTTAGAACTGGCGGGAATCCCAGTCAAGCCAACCTGCCGACTTACCTGCCCTCGCCACCGCAGCCAGGACAGCCCTATGGCTCGATGCAGCAGCTGCCGCCTCCGCCTCCGACTGCGGCTGGTGTCTCGCCGGATACGACTCCCTATTGCTTACAGCAGCAGAGCGAAACTCAAAGGCTAAAAGATCGGCTGGAACAGCAACAAAGTGAAACCGAGCAGGTGAAAGCCCAGCTGCGGAATCAGCAAATGGTGATTGAGGCTCTGACTACGCAGGCAAAAGCAAATGTCTATCCTCCGCCGGTCAACCCAACCCAAGCCTTGCCTCCTATTCAAGAGCAACAGCCCCTAAATCCCATGCTGACAGGCATCCTCTGGGCAGTAGGAGGCATGGTTCTCACTGTCATTAGTGGGGTTGTGCTGGCAGCAGCCTTTGCTTTGCTGTCGCAACAGCAGCGTCCTCCCCGGACAGTACAAGTGATTCACCCCATCCAGCCCCCTCCGCCAACCTTATCTCACAGACGGCGTTCTGAGTTTCTGCCCCCGCAGCTAGAAGGTAGGCGGAATGACTCCATCGACTACGACAGGTAGAGAAACGTTGACCGCTTCTGAGCTATCTAGCAGGATGTTGTGTCATTGCCACTAGGCTTGAAGTGCGGATAAATCAGAAGCCACCAGATGGTCAATCAATTCAATTACCCCAGCACCGCGATCGCCCTTCGTGACAAAATCGGCAATCTCTTTGAGCATGGGCAGGGCGTTGGCGACGGCGACGCCACACTCGCACAGGTTCAGCAAGGCGCTATCGTTTTCGGCATCGCCAACGCCTACGGTGTTGTGCGGCGATAATCCCAATTCGCTCAATGCCACGCTTAACCCAGAGGCTTTGTATCTTCCAGGCAATTGAATGCTATAGTTGCTTTGATTTTAATGGGAATAGGCGGCGTTACTGCTCTTACAGGTAGAGATAAGTTAGTTTTATCAATTTAAATTGCCTGACTTAGTTGTTGAATTTCTCTACTGGCGTATTTCAAGGGTTGTTTTTGACAGGTTCTAGCCCGCACTTGTAGTAAGCGATCGCCCAATCTTCTTGCGCCTGCACAATTAAGACGCGCACGGCTGACTCGTCGCTAGCAATGTCTTCATCTATCGGCGATCGCTCATTTTTTTCGAGTCGAGTTTTAAACCCAAAACTGCCGAGTGAGGTCAGCATCGCCCCAATGTGCCTGAGAAGCGAATGGATATAGACATCTAACGCCCATTGAGCGCGTTAGTTGCCTTTTGCAACGGCACTCTGAATCTAGGGCAGATATCCCGATAAAAAAGTGCCACTTAAGGGACACCTGGCAATACTTTTTCAATCGCTTCAATTCCCTTTAAGTTGCCTGGGTAATAGAGTAGGGTTAAGCCTCAATGAAATATTTTTTAAAATGTCAGCTTGACTTTCTTCTCTAGTCATTACAGCGTCTTGCTTGCGATCGCTTCCCTCGTTCCAGGTAAACTTAAACGAGACGTAATTTCAGCCGCTATGCATCAACGAGTTTGTTTAGTTGATAGCAATCCTTATTCATTCATGAACTAGGATTGCACTAATTACTCCTTTTTGACATTCAATATGATATTTTGAGGCTTTTAAATACCTTGAGAGCGACAAGAGCCGACTTCCTTTGCATCCCTCTTAAGTTCTCTTCGCCAAGGATATTTTTTCAAAGAGGTGCATATCAAACGGAAAATGCTATAAATTCAAACTAAATCTTTAGGATAGAAAAACCAGTCCCTCTTTTTTTTGTCGTCAGCTAAAAGCCTTAATAGATAACAACTATTGGGCTTGCATCCTCCAGCAATGGGTGGATGATTGAAAATTCTCAACATATATTAGGGATATGACAATTCTGTAGCTATCTATGAGCTACTGCATCAATCCCTGCTGCCCCAAACCTAACGATCCAGCCAACGCCAACAACCGTATTTGCCGCAATTGTGGCTCAGAGTTGCTGGTACAAGGGCGCTATCAGGTCATGCGCCTACTGAGTGACAACAGTGGCTTCGGCAATATTTATGAAGCCTACGAGGGCGCAACCCCCAAAATCCTGAAGATCCTCAAAAAAGATCACAACACGAATGCCAGAGTCGTCGAGCTATTTCAGCAAGAAGCCATTGTATTAAGCCAGCTGAATCATCCCGGCATCCCCAAAGTTGAGCCTGATGGATACTTCCAGTTTTATCCCAGAAACAGCCGAGAGCCAGTGTATGGCATCATCATGGAGAAAATTGATGGTCCCAACTTAAAAGAGTGGATGCAACAACAGGGCGATCGCCCTCTCGATCAGCGGCTAGCTCTTGACTGGTTAAAACAGCTCGCTGAGATTTTACATCTTGTCCACCAAAAAAACTATTTCCATCGTGATATTAAACCCGCAAATATCATGATGCGCTCTACAGGGCATCTGGTATTAATTGACTTTGGCACCGCCAGAGAGATGACCTATACTTACCTTGCGGAAGTCGGCGGCGCAGGCAGTGTCACGAGGATTAGTTCTGCTGGCTATACACCTCCAGAGCAAGAAAAAGGTCATGCTGTACCCCAGTCAGATTTCTATGCCTTGGGCAGAACTTTTGTTTATCTGCTGACTGGCAAACTAGCAACAGATCGCGCAATTTATGAACCTTTAACGGATAAATTTAATTGGCGCAATCATGCACCGGGTATTTCACCCTTACTGGCAGATTTTATTGATAAACTGATGGCTCCTACCGCAGGAGCGCGGCACAAAAATACTCAAGAAATTTTAGATGAACTCGCTAAAATTTCACAGTCTTTATCTAGACATAAACCTTCTCCTAATTTTAGTCTGATTGGTATCGGGGCAATTGTTGGGATACTTCCACCTTGGAAGCCTTCATTAGCCCCAACGATCATTGTTAGTAAGAAAAATAAAAATAAATGGTTGGTGGGGGGAGCCGTTGCTTGCTTGGTCGGATTAGGAGGATATGGAATTTGGCAACTCTCTTACCAAGACGCACCCAAAGTTATCGCTTATGAAAATCTTTCGGGAGTTAAAACGCTTCATGGACATGAAAGCCAGGTAAATTCTCTGGCGATTAGCCCGGATGGACAAATTTTAGCTAGTAGCAGTGCCGATAAAACAATTAGAATTTGGAACCAGTCTACAGCCAAAGAGATTCGCCTCATAAAAGGGCATGATAGCTACATAAATTCTCTAGCGATTAGCCCAGATGGAAATACATTAATAAGTGGCAGCGCCGATAAAACAATCAAAATTTTGAATATTTCTACTGGTCAAGAAATCCGTAGATTAAAGGGACATTCTAACCCTATTAATTCTGTTGCGATTAGCTTTGATTGGCAGACTCTAGCCAGTGGCAGCGCCGATAGAACAATTAAAATTTGGGATATTTCTACGGGTAAAGCAATCCGCACGCTTCAGGGTCATTCCCAACCTGTTAATTCCGTTGCAATTAGCCCAGATGGGCAGACTTTAGCCAGTGCTAGTGCCGATAAAACAATTAAAATCTGGGATATTTCTACTGGCAAAGCAATCCGCACACTTCAGGGGCATTCTCAACCTGTTAATTCCGTTGCAATTAGCTCGGATGGGCAGATTTTAGCCAGTGCTAGTGCTGACAAAACGATTAAGATTTGGGATTTAAACACTGGGAAACAAATTCACACCCTCACCCGGCATTCTAACTATGTGAATTCGGTTGTGATTAGCTCAGATGGACAAACTTTAGTTAGTGGCAGTGCGGACAAAACAATTAAAATTTGGAATCTTTCAACGGGTGAAGAAATTCGCACGCTTACCGGGCATTCTAGCTGGGTTAAATGTATTGTGATTAGCCCGGATGGGCAGACGATTGCTACTGGCAGTGGTGACAGTACTATCAAAATTTGGCAGGTGCCGGTCGCAGATGCCCGATAACAAATGCTCGATAACTAAGGCGGTTGCGTACTGGGTGGCGGCGGCTCTTAGAGGTTAATCGGCTGCGCTTGTGCAATCAATACGGTTAGGTTAGTCAAAAGATGCCAGAATCGTCACTGTGTAGAGATAAGGGCGATCGCGTCTCTAAAATCTATGGTAATCTTCAATTTTTTCGAGAAGCCTGAACAATGAAGAATGATTAACCGTGCTATTCGATAAGTTGACTGGTGCTGACCTACTGCTCTACTCATTATCGGATTTCCATTGTCTAAATACTAACCTTAGGCAGAGCCGAAATAATTAAGTTCCTAGTAATATTAACGAAAGTTTTTAAGCGGCGAAGAGTAATGAATCCCGAAACATCGGTATCAACAGCGTGGGAAAAAATTCAGGCAATGAGCGATAGCCTGATTGTCATGCTGCCAAATATTGTGTTAGCAGTAATCGTCTTTGCGATATTCTTTTTCGCAGCAAGAACGATTAAGGCGACGGTCAGACGGCTTACCAGAAGGCATCGACAAGCTCGGAATCTGGGGCTGGTGCTAGGTCGTTTGTCGCAGGGAATTGTTATTTTAGTCGGTTTATTTGTATCATTATCCATCGTCATCCCGACATTCAAAGCTGGAGATTTAGTTCAACTGTTAGGTATCAGTGGGGTCGCAATTGGGTTTGCATTCCGCGATATTCTCCAGAATTTTCTGGCTGGTATTTTAATTCTGTTGACCGAGCCATTCCAGATCGATGACCAAATCGTATTTAAAGACTTCGAGGGAACGGTTGAAAACATCCAGACGCGAGCCACGACCATTAGAACCTATGATGGTCGTCGCATCGTGATTCCGAATTCTGAGCTGTTTACAAACTCGGTAACGGTGAACACTGCTTTCGAGAATCGCCGCCTTCAGTACGACGTGGGTATTGGTTACGGCGACGACATTGACCGGGCGAAACAACTGATTCTAGAAGCGATCGCTAGCGTCGATGGTGTTTTGGAAGATCCAGCTCCCGACGCCCTTGTAGTGGATCTAGCTGACAGTACGGTGAATATCCGCGCCCGTTGGTGGGTACAGCCGCC
>NZ_JAMPKB010000093.1:0-18589 GCF_039961925.1 Trichocoleus sp. DQ-U1
GCAAGGGGGCATGGCGGCGGGAGTTGTCTCTTTCATTTATCACACCATAACGTGAAATGGTTGCCATGCCTGTATTATACCTTTTTAGAGTCTTGTTTTTCGTTTAAGCACCGCTAAGCTTTCCGAAAAGCTTATGTATTACCGATAAGTTTCACAATCCTTTAGCTGCAACCCTGCCAGATTTCAAGAGATGTGGGTCATGCATAGACCGAAAAGCGCTGAGGGAGAATATCGATACCCTTTCGCCTAAAGGTCGCCACAAATAAATTTTTGGAAGTGCCTACTGGCAGAGATGGAATAACTCTAAGGAGTTCACAATTTGGATTGCGAACTCGAAATCTAAAACGCAGTTCCTTTATCAATTCACTTCAACTGAGCGAATAGAGGCAGCGTCTTTAAATTGCTTTGTCTCAGACAATCCGCCCGATCCTGATTTTGAAGAATAAACTCCTATCAAGCTTGCATCATTAGCATTTCCAAGACGGAAGGAGATACTCTTAGCTGGTTGATTAGCAAACTGGACGTATTCTCTGCCTTCATTGTCAAGGTTGTAAGACAAGGTGGCGTCTCCGTAGGCTGCCTCTGCTTGTTTGAGAGATGTTCCGGGACCGACTCCTTTTTCAGTTTTATAGTCGGAATTTTCGGTTACTAAAGCATCGATTTTGGCCGAATCAGCTAAGGGGTTCCCGGCTGGGTAGAGGATGTAATATTGCACCTTTCCATTTTGGCTGACAGCGATCGCATCAAAATCCACGATGTAAGGCGACTGCACCTTAAATTCAGCTTTTGAACCCAGCTCTTTTTTGAGTTCGCCTAAAGTCATTCCCAGCTTAGCCGGGCCAATCCCTGTGGCTGAAATTTTTTGGCTTTCAGAAATTGTTTCCGAAACTGGGCTAGGGCTTGGAGATTCCGTAGCCGGGGTGGGACTAGGCGACCCTTGTACTGTCTGGGGTGTCGCTGTGCTGGTAGGTGAAACGGATGCTTGTGGAGTTGGCGGCGTCGCCGTGCTACAACCCACGAGTGTCATGAGCAAAAGCAAGGAACTAGAGAGAAAAAATCGAGCTTTCACGGGCTAAACCTAACGCAATTATGTATCGAGTCTGTTATTGAGATGAGGTAATGAGTAATTGTCATTTTTCCTTAGCCCTTAGTGCTTATGTTGCTACTAACTAAGAACTAAAGGCTAATAACTAATTTTAGAGTTCATCTACTTCTTTCTCCTCAGTTAGAGCTTCAGCCGGAATTTCTAGCGCTAACTGATAGAGGTGGCGGCGGGAAAAAGAGGTGGCTTTTGCTAACTGGCGACTGGCTTGCGATCGCGAGATTCCTGCTTGCAGGAGATGTTGTAACTCGGCTTTTAGCGCCTCTTCCGACAGCATTGGCATCGTTAACTCGGCACCGGCAACGACGAGGGTAAATTCTCCTTGGGGTTCGCGGGTGGCATAGTGATCGCTTCCTTCCCTAATGGTGCCCCGCCAAAATTCCTCGTGCAACTTGGTTAACTCCCGCGCCAGTACAATTTGGCGGCTGAGTCCCAATACAGCCCCTAAGTCTTGCAGTGTTTGTCGTAACCGATGAGGAGCTTCGTAAAATACAATCGTGCGGTTTTCGCTTTGTAAGGCTTCCAAACGTTCTTGCCGTTCTTGACCTTTTGCGGGTAAAAAGCCTTCAAACACAAATTTGTCTGGGGGGAGTCCGGCGGCACTTAAGGCAGTCGTGACGGCAGTACAACCGGGGATGGGAACGACGGAAATGGCTGCTTCGATACAAGCTTTCACCAGTTCGTAGCCTGGATCGGAGATTCCCGGCATTCCGGCATCGGTGACAAGTGCGATCGCTTTCCCGATTTTGAGTTGTTCCAACAACTCTGGAATCCGCTGCTGCTGGTTGTGTTCGTGGTAACTCCACTGGGGCGTTTTAATTTGAAAATGCTGCAACAGCTTCCCCGTGTGGCGCGTATCCTCGGCTGCGATCGCGTCCACCGTTTGCAAAATTCGCACTGCCCGAAAGGTCATATCTTCCAGGTTGCCTATCGGTGTCCCGACGATGTAAAGTGTCCCCAATTTTGGCTCAGTTTGCATCAAATCAATTAAAAATTAACAAGTAAAATTAAAAAAGAAATTGTTCTTTTTTAATTTTACATTTTTAATTGAATTCTAGTGGCTGGGGTTTGGCAATGACATAACCTTGGGCATAATCTATTCCTAAAAATTTTACCTTCTCTAAAATCGAGTCATTCGTGACAAACTCAGCAATTGTTTTCAGACCCATGACGTGCCCAACGCGGTTAATCGCTTCCACCAGTGCCAAATGAATTGGGTCATTGGCAATATCTTTGACAAAACTTCCATCAATTTTTAAGTAATCTAGTGGCAGATATTTGAGATACGCAAACGAGGACATCCCGCTGCCAAAATCATCTAAAGCAAAACGACACCCTAAAGCTTTAACTTCCTTAATTAACCCTGAGACTTTACTCAAATTTGCAATCGCGACAGTTTCAGTAATCTCAAAGCAGATCATCTGTGGGGGAATTTTATAGACGGAAAACTGCTCTTTAAGGAATTCTATAAACTGGTCGTCATTAACGGTAGCACCAGAGAGATTGATAGTATACAGGGGAAAAGATGAAGGAGGAAGGATGTAGGGTGTTAGCGGAGGCGAAGTGGCAACATTGCTAGCACCAGCAACGAAGGAGTTGCGAATCCTTCCCCTAGGGTAAGATGCAAAATTCTGAAATTGGGGTTCTAAATTCTGAATTTCTGATTGGTGAAGCATCGCCAAGAAGGTACGGATCACCCAGCGGTCTATTGCAGGCATTAGGTTGTATCGCTCAGCGGCGGGGAGAAATGCCATTGGCGGGATCAACTCGCCTCTGTCATCCACGAAACGCAGCAGAACTTCGTAATGTTCGCCGGTGGTTAGTTCGGCATTCAAAGGGGCAATCGGTTGGTAGTACAAGCAGAATTGATTCTTGGCTGGTAACGTATTTTCAGGAGTAGCCAAAAGCTTCACAGACCCGCTTTGCGCGATCGCTTGATTCAATCGGCTCAACCATTGCACCTCATTGTGCTGCTGCGCCAGTTTTTGATCGTCAGCTTGGTAGACATACACGCGATTCCGTCCCCGATTTTTAGCTTCATAGCAAGCTGCATCGGCAGCACTAACAACGCCCGACAAACTGGAAGAATTGGCGTCAAATGTCACGACACCAATACTGACACCGACCGTAAAAGTTTTATCCTGCCACGCAAATCGAAACTCCTGAATGGTCTCCAAGAGCGACTGAGCAACTCGTAATGCTTCATCTGTCGGACATTGGTACAGCAGCACGGCGAATTCATCACCGCCCAATCGTGCCAGAACATCAGTTCTCCGCACCCGGCTTTGTAACAAACTACTGATTTGACGCAATAATTCATCGCCAGCAACATGACCGCAAGTATCGTTAACAATCTTGAACCGATCGAGATCCAGATAGCAAAGCGTGTGTTCTTGGTTTTGCATTCTGGTATTTGACACCGCTTCTTGCAAACGTTGCTCAAATTCGTAACGGTTGGCGATTCCCGTCAGTGGATCGTGGTTTGCTTGCCAGGAGAGCTTTTCGTTGACTTTGGTGAGTTCGGCAGTTCGTTCTCCCACCACTTTTTCTAGATGTTCTTGGTACTGTTTGAGTGCTGCCTCTGCTTTCTTGCGGGCGGTGATATCTTCCACCAGGCGAATGCCAAATTGCGGTTTGCCCTCAGCGTCCCGCACTTGGGAAACAGTAATGTTGCACCACAACATCTGCCCATTTTTTCCCAGGTAACGCTGCTCCATTTGATAGCAATCGCGACCCCAAATCAGATGTCCATCCTTTCCCAGATAACGCTTCGCCATCTGAGAATAGTCATATTTTCCGGCGAGTAAGTTAATGTAACGATCCCAACCCACTTCGTTCGGAGTGGTATCTTCTTGAATATATCCTGCTGGCAAATTATCCTCTTTGCAACCCAGCATCCGTTGGAGTGCCGGATTCGTTGTCACGACATGACCTTCCATGTCTACGATCGCGATTCCCATGCCTGCTCCCTCAAAAATTGAGCGAAAGCGAGCTTCGCTATGCCGCAATGCTGCTTCTGCTTGCTGGCGTTCGATGACTTCCTGACTGAGTTTTTGGTTCGTTGCTTCTAGTTGTGCCTGACTGGGAATTGCCAGTGCTTTGGGAATCAAACGAATCAGTTCGACAGCTGTGTAACCGGAAATGATAGCGGTAATCACTTTGACGGCACCCGAAAGCCAATAAGCTGGATGCCAGAGAGTCCAGATTTCCATCAGGTGGGTCGTGCCACAGGAAACAATGAAAGCTCCAAACAGGAAAAATATCCTTCGGAAGGGCAAATCCTGTCGTTGGTGGATGAAATAGAGCAAGGCGAGGGCAATCGAGTAATAGGCGATCGCAATCAACGCATCTGCCACAATATGCAGCGAGACTAACCCTGGTTGCCAGAGATAGCCGCGCCCGTGGGGAATAAACCAATTTGGAGAGATTAAATTTTTTAAAAATTGCAGCATTAGTCGTGAATCCTTAAGGATTAGCGGTAGGTTTGATTAATCTGCAAGGATGTTCAACAAAGGTTCCCGCTACTTTTAGGATGCCCAAAAAATTTGCTGCATTTCACAATTAATTGGCTTTCTAGATAAACTTTTGAGTTAATTTTTATGTGTTAATCGTTGTCGGTAATAATTTTAGCAACTAGCATTTAACCCACTTGTCCGTAGAGAATTGGGTCAGTCGGAACAGGAAAAATAATCAATGGCTTTTCAGGGACTTTTTGTAGGATTAGTTACCTTAGACCTGGTGTATTTAACGACGGGTCTACCCGAACAAAATCAGAAAATTGTTGCATCTGACTATACGGTGGCGGCAGGAGGCCCTGCGACCAATGCAGCCGTGACTTTTAGTTATTTGGGCAATCGAGCAAGCCTTTTGGGTATAGTTGGTATTCATCCAATTAATTGCCTGATCCGGACTGATTTGGACAGTCACTCAGTGACGCTGATAGACCTGTCACCTAGCCAATCTGAACCTCCGCCGATTTCTTCTATTATCACGACTCAGGCAACAGGCGATCGCGCGGCGATCTCGATCAATGCGACGAAAACACAAGTTAGCGGTGAATGTCTGCCCCTCAATATTTTACAGGAAATTGATATTGTACTCATTGATGGGCACCAAATGGCAGTTGGGGAGAAAATTGCCCGATTAGCTAAAGAAAATCAGATCCCTGTTGTCATAGATGGCGGCAGTTGGAAGCCTGGATTTGAAAGAATATTGCCCTTTGTAGATTACGCCATTTGTTCGGAAAATTTTCATCCCCCAAGTTGCGATCGCGCACAGCAGGAAGTTCTTTCTTATCTATCCGCACTAGGGATTCCTCACATCGCTATCACTGGCGGAGAGAAACCTATCCAATATCTTTCGCAGGGTACAAGCGGATCGATAGAAGTTCCCCAAATAAATCCCGTTGATACGATGGGTGCTGGGGACATTTTTCACGGTGCCTTTTGTAACTATATCCTACGGAAAAGTTTTGCCGATGCGATCGCATCGGCGGCGAAAATTGCCTCTCATTCCTGTCAATTTTTTGGCACTCGTCGATGGATGCAGAAAACGGCACCAAAGTAATCAGAATTAACCAATCTTAAACTTGGGAGAGGGAACCGGCAGCATATAATAAATCAACTGGCTTAAGACAGAAATTCTCAGAAATGGAAAGCACTTATCAAAAAAGCGGTTTGACCCGCAGACAACATCTTTGGATTGCTGGTAGCCTTTGGACGCTAGTCGGATTAGGGCTTTTTAGCATGGGGTTGGTATTCTGGTTTAAATTCCCTTATTTGGGATTGTTAGACGGACAACATTTGGGGTGGGGTGCAGCAGCTTTTAGTCTTGGTCTAATTAAAGGGAAACTGATTCTCGATCGCACTGCAAATCGCGTAATTAATAGGGTAGAAACACTACAGGAACCAAACCCGTTCAAGAGCATTTTCCAAATGTTTGGAGTCAAAACCATTGCCTTAATTGTGGCAATGATGAGCATTGGTATCGGATTGCGACGTGCGGGTGTTAGCTTTGAAGTGAGGGGTTTAATTTACATAGCGGTTGGCGCTGCGCTGCTGTGGAGTTGTCGCCGCTACTGGATAGCCTCCACCCAAGTGCCGACAGCCGAGGAAGCTTAAAGTGACAGCATTAAAATCGTTGGGCGAAAACCGATATGAGGGGCTAGAAGAAATTGTCGCGATCGCTCGAAGTGTAGGTTGGGGTGCCGCCGATATCCTCCAGTCTTACTATCGCGGCGATCGTAGCACCGATGATTTGGAAGTTGAAAACAAAAAAGATGGCCCTGTCACGGCAGCAGATGTCGCCGTCAACGAATACATCCTCTATAACTTGCAGGCGTCTCTCAACAGCCCGGATTTCGGATATTTAAGCGAAGAAACCTATAAATCTCAGACACCAGCAGTAGAGCAACCTTGGGTTTGGATCGTTGACCCCCTCGATGGAACGCGAGACTTTATCGATCGGACAGGTGAATTTGCAATTCATATTGCCTTAACGCACCAAGGGCGTCCCATTCTGGCAGTGGTCGCGTTGCCAGAGGCAGGAAAATTGTATTACGCAACCAAAGGCGGCGGCACCTATATGGAAACTCGTGAAGGCCAACCCAAGCCAGTTCGCGTATCGGAACGCAACGCCCTTGAGGAACTCACCTTAGTCGTTAGTCGCACCCATCGAGATGAGCGTTTCAATCAGTTAGTGCAACACCTGCCGTTTAAAAATAAACACTATGTCGGCAGTGTCGGCTGCAAAATTGCCACCATCATCGACCACCAAGCAGACGTTTATATCTCTCTGTCTGGTAAATCTGCTCCCAAAGATTGGGATATGGCGGCTCCAGAGCTAATTTTGACGGAAGCAGGCGGACAATTCACCCACGCTGATGGCACTCCCCCCAAGTACAACCAGGGGGATGTGAATCAATGGGGTTGTCTAATTGGGAGTAATGGTCACTGTCACGACACGCTTTGCGCCCAAGCCTCAGAAATTCTGGCTCAATTGGACGCGCCCGCTTAGGTTGCACCGTGCGATCGTGTTTTAGACGCGATCGCGTTTCCCACCAGTAAAACCATGAATTTTTCCTAGCACCATCATCAATTAAAAATTAGAAATTAAAAATGCCAAGTTTTTAATTTTGCATTTTTAATTGATGATTGAGTAGTTTTACTAAGAATCAATCAGATTACCTAGGAGTTAGGTGTCTCCGGGGACCAATACCTGGATTGATAACGGCTGCCAACTCCTCCTCAGATAAATTCTCGATTTCATTATTCAGTTCTTGAACCGTGAAGTCATAGCCACGTTCACGGGCAATCTGGATGAAGGTTTCTGGGTTAGTGGTTGCTTTGAGTCTTGCTTGTAATGCTTGATCTTCTTTAACTGCTTTGAACAAACTGGCAGCGCTTTCCTGTGCCATGACAATACACCTCCATTAAATATGTGTGATTTAAATGCGTGATTCCGATGCACTAAAGATATTGAGATAGTGCATCGAGTCGGCATCACAGCTGAGGTGAAACAAGTCTCTACCCCGCATGTCATGTCGGCTGAACCTAGTTACCTTTTAGGATAAAGATTTCTGTGATACAAGTCACAAAATATTGACAAAAATTAAAGCTGTCGGTATCTGCAAATACCGGCAGCTAACTACACTTGTGCTAATACATACCAGTGCTAATACATACCAGCACGAAGATTTTAAATTTCGGCGGAGGCGCGTTCAATCAAGCGACGAGCCAATGTTTGAGTGCCTGTGTGTTCGTAATAGTTTGTTGTCACATCTAGGAAGGCACCCAGATAGTCCAACTTGTCACCGGAAACTTCCACAAAATTTTGCAGGTTACTGACAACTTTTTGTGGGGTTAAATTGTGTGAGGTGACAAAACCACTCATCCAGCCTTTAACTGAATCGAAACTTTGACCGATAAAGTTGAGCTTACCTTCCGGACTGCCGCCAGGAATCAAATCGTTGACACGCTGGTATGTCTGATTTCCTTCTAGCTCTGCGGGACTCGCTTGATTCAATCCGGAGGTAGCTTTGAGGAGGAAGTCAGAGCCAAGGGGAACTAAACCATCAAAGCTAATTAAAGCCACCATCCGCATCAAAGACTCGCCACTATAATCAGCTAAAGAGGCGACAAAATCTCCAATGCTGTCTCCTGGGATGCCGTTGATTTGGCAAAAGGCAACCAACTCAACCACCAATTTTATACACAAATCAATCGTTTGAGCTTTGTCCGCTTTAGGAGTGATGTTGTTTAAAAAACCGAAAAGCGGAATTTTTTCGCCTACTTTGTTCGCCAAGGCGGCTGTACCGAGAGCTTTATCTGCACTATCAACAGTTTGATAAAGCCACATGGCTCGCTGATATCCCTGCGATTTGTCGTTGTACAGATAGACGGCGCGTTCGCCAATTTGCTGAATTAACGCTTCATCAGTTTCGCCAGTGACAGCACGAATTGTGTTGTCAAAGCCAACAATATTTTGCCATTGCCCCGGAACGACAAAATCAAGCGATCGCAAAGCCATCGTGGTGATGTTATTGGTTGGTAGCTCATCAACCAGTTCAAAAATCGATTTGCCCACAGTCGTAGTCTCCTTGTTTTTTCAGTTGTCATTCATCAGTAGTCAGCAGTAATCAGTCATGAGTCATTAATTGCAAACGAATGACTCATGACTGATTCCTCAGGACTACTTACTTTAGTCGAGACAGACCATTGAGATTGAATTTTTGCAGCCAAGCTTCGCGATCGCTCTGAGTAAAGGAAGCATCGCGGGATTGAATTTTGACTTGGTAGCGATCGCCTACTAAAACAGCAGTGCCATTATTCCCCTGATTCACCGCTGGATAGCCAGCGATTGTTTTACTGCTGCTCTTAAATTTTGCTGCGGCTGTGGGGGTGCTAGTGGTATCAGAAATAGACAGTACGGCAACATCCTTGCCGTCTTTTTTCAACTTATACTCAGCAAAGCCTTTTTTCTCTTGAGCTGGTACAGTTTGGAAGCCACTGCTACTTTTTGGAAAGAATTTATTAAAGCTGCTTCCCTGTTCAGCCTGTTTAGCAACTGCTGGAGGAGCATTCCTCTGAGTGCTTTCCTTTTGCGCTTGGTCATAACGAGAGGGAGTTTGGGTTGCACAAGAAGTTACTAGCAGCAACATCGAGAGCAACATCGCTGCGAAAATTCTCCGCCCATTTTGAAAAATCATTACCGCCTCCTGATAGCTTGAGGTTTCATTTTTATCACCATCTTCACATTTTTGGCATCTAGCTATGGAGAAACTTAAGCGATTCTCAAGCGGTTCACTCACTTAAGCTGTGACAAGTCTCAACCCCAATTCTTCTTCTCCCTACATTCTACTTGCGCGAGATTTTACATCAGAATTCCCCAAACCCCTTTTTCAGGGGGACAGAGAAGTGAAGTGTAGCGCCAATCAAGCGGAGGGATTGGGTGCCTCGGAATCCCTGTGGAGAAAGGGGGAGGAGATTCTGCCGCTTAAGAGCGGTGAGCAATGACAGCGTAGAAAGGATCTCCCCCACTGGCACCCATCCACTGTAGGAACTTCGGGGCGGAGGATTGGTGAGTAATGACTTCTGGGGAGCTAAATCCGGGGATTGAGGTGAAGTAGCTTTTCACTAGCTCAACCCGGCTAGCTTCGGAACTATCCCGCCACGCAGCGATCGCTTTTTGATAGAACATCCGGTTGGAAAAGCTGATAATTGCGATTCCACCCGGCTTGAGGATGCGGTAAATTTCCGCAAATACAGCATCCGGATATTGCAGATACTGCACCGAGACGCAGTTGAGAACGGCTTCGAAATCTTCATTCGGTAGGGGTAGCTTCGGATTTTTGTTGATATCTTGAACAAAATAACGATCGAAGCGGGGATTTTTCGCCAGTTCCTCTTCGTTCAGTCCGTGTCCTTCGATGTGAGCAAATTTCATCTCCTCTGGTAGATGGGAAACCCAGCTACTCATCATGTCCAAGATGCGGGTATTCGGCTTCAA
This sequence comes from Trichocoleus sp. DQ-U1, assembly GCF_039961925.1. NCBI lineage: Bacteria > Bacillati > Cyanobacteriota > Cyanophyceae > Leptolyngbyales > Trichocoleusaceae > Trichocoleus > Trichocoleus sp. DQ-U1. The sequence continues at coordinate 10,109 of NZ_JAMPKB010000093.1, forward strand.
GCGATCGCGGTATAGATCCGTCAGTTGTTGAATAAACCCTTCGTCTACGTGGGTCACAAAGCGCGGATAGGAGTAAAACTCCTTATCATCGGTATCATCTAACTTAGTGCGTTGATTCGGTCGCAGCATCATCACCTAAAATTGAAGCTATCTTTACATCACCAGTTTAGAAAAATTACGAACTGTAAAGATATGTCCGTAGGCTAAAGCCACACTCTTGAGCGTGACGGCTGTTCACTTTAACTTGGCATCCCTCTGCGCCCCCTTGGCGTTCTTTGCGTTAAAAAACCCTCTTTCAAATCCTGGCGGGGTTTCCCTTGCCAGCAACCGAGAAACAAAGCTAAATTAATATTACGCACGCTAAATAATTAACCAATGTCTTCTACATCTGCTGAGAGCAAGCCTTTTGAGCAATGGCACGAAGTAATGGCACCCTATAGTTTGGGCTACCGGATCAAACTGCTCTCCCAGGTGTTTAGCCGCAAGTTTCAGGAACGGCTGGAGCCTTTGGGACTGACTCCCTTTCACTGGGTTGTATTGTGCTGTTTGTGGGAAGAAGACGGCTTAGCCACTTGCAGTATTGGGGAAAAACTACAGCAAGTGGGAGGTACGATCACCGGGGTGCTAGATCGGATGGAAGAGCGGGGGCTGATTCGTCGGGAACGCGACCTTCGCGATCGCCGGATTTGGCGCATTTGGTTGACGGAAGCAGGCAAGCAACTACAAGAAGTCCTACCGCCAATCGCGCTAGAAATTCGGGAACAGGCGATGAAAGGGATTCCGATGGCTGAACGCGAACATTTTTCTCAATTGGTAGATCAAGCGATCGCGAATCTCTCTTAAGGCTTGTAGAAGATAGGGGCAATCTTCATCCGGCTGAGTGAAGCAGGGCATTAAGGATTTATTTAAAAATATTACGTATACGAAGTAAACGCTGGCTAAGCATAACTTCACGAACATTACGTATTCGGAATGACCGCTTATTAAATACTTTGCCGAGCAGCTAAAAATTGATAACAACAAACTGAACCAAGGACAGATGCCTCTCTAGAGGATGTGCTGTTCCAGTAGCAATAAATCAACAGACAGTAGATAGGTAATCAGAACTACAAGCAACCCCTGATACTGATGTTGAAACCCAGGAAGCCACACGGCTTCCGCCCGCAGAGGGACACCCCCAATTTACCCCCAATTTAAACCCTGGCTGGGTCTTCCCTGCTAAGAAATAACTAACTTGTCCGCTATTTAAGCATTCGCTGAAAACCAAGAAATTATGAAGAAAAACGCCATCAAGTTTCTGCCAGTTTTACCGGCATTGAGATCGAGAAATTATCAGTTATTTTTTGCCGGTCAGGGGCTTTCACTCGTTGGAACTTGGATGACGCAAATCGCCACGATTTGGCTAGTTTATAGTCTCACGAATTCAGCCTTGTTACTGGGTGTAGTTGGGTTTGCAGGGCAATTTCCCAGTTTTATACTGACTCCATTTGGTGGGGTTGTAGTCGATCGAGTCTCTCGTCATCGGCTCTTAGTCATTACTCAAAGCCTCGCCATGCTCCAGTCCTTAGCGCTAGCTTTTGTAGCGCTAACCGGAATCGCCCAAGTCTGGCATCTAATTGTTTTGAGTATATTTCAAGGAATCATTAACGCCTTTGATGCCCCCACTCGTCAAGCTTTCGTACCAGAAATTATCGAACGAAAAGATGATTTAGCGAATGCGATCGCGCTGAATTCTTCCATGTTTAATGGGGCGCGATTGATTGGCCCTGCCATTGGAGGGTTGCTTGTTGCCTCAGTTGGAGCGGGTTACTGTTTTTTAATTGATGGTCTCAGCTATATTGCCGTCATTGCCGCTTTATTAGCAATGAAGGTAAAGCCCAGTAAAATAGCAGTCTCTCACGCTCATCCTTGGCAAAGATTGAAAGAAGGATTTGTGTATACCTTTGGCTTTCCACCAATTCGTTCTATCATCTTGCTGCTAGCGTTAGTTAGTTTTATGGGAATGCAATATACCGTTCTCACACCAATATTTGCCACGCAAATTCTTTATGGGAATGCTGAAACTCTGGGCTTTCTGATGGCGGCGGCGGGAGTAGGAGCGTTAATTGGTGCAGTTCATTTAAGTACGCGGAAAAATGTTTTAGGCTTGGGCAGATTGATTGCTTATTCTCCGGCTTTCATGGGGATGGGATTGATTGGTTTTTCTTTGTCTCGCGTGCTGGGACTTTCTTTACTAATGATGTTAGTGGTTGGATTGAGTTTTACTTTGCAATTTACATCTAGTAATACAGTTCTCCAAACCATTGTCGAGGATGATAAGCGTGGTAGGGTGATGAGCATCTACACAATGGCATTTTTTGGCGTTATTCCCTTAGGAAATTTGTTTGCGGGTTCTTTAGCAAGTCAAATCGGCGCTCCCAATACGTTAATGCTGGGGGGAATCTTTTGTATTCTCGGTTCTTTCGTATTTACAAAACAGCTTCCTGGCATAAGACGCTTGGTTCGCCCTATTTATACGAAAATTGGCATTCTTCCCTAGCGATCATAAAAAGAGTGTGATTGAACCGCAAAGGCGCGAAGTAAGAAGGGAAGAAAGAAAGAAAAAAGAAAAGTTTATGAATGAATTCAAATGGCTATATTGGTTGGCAATCCTTCAATTTAACCTGGAGGAAACCAGTGGCGGAACCTGATGCAGTTCGGAAGCAATGCCGGCAACGCAGCAGCGACTGGAACAGTTGACTCAGTTTTTTGTCAGTCGGGGTGCGGATCTGAGTACCGCTCAAAATCAAGAGATCGCTACGATTACGAATACCGTCCGCCGAGAAGCTTATGTGATGGCTTTCAATTAGCTCCAAGTGAATCGGAACGTTGCTCCAGCGCCTGCTGCGGACTCCACCCACACCCGTCCACCGCGACTTTCGACGATTTTCTTAACCACCGACAGACCGATGCCCGTTCCTTCAACTTTGTCTCTCGCTTCCAGCCTTTGGAAGATGCCCCAAATCTTCTGATGGTATTTGGGTTCGATTCCTTGCCCGTTATCAGCGACTGAGAACTCGTAGTATGTTCCCAGTTCCCGAACACTAACCTGAATACACACATCCGAGCGATTTGCGTACTTGATGGCGTTGCCGATCAAGTTCATAAACACCTGCTGTAGGGGCACCCGTTCGGTTTGCAACGTCGGCATATTTGGTACAACAATCGCCACTTCCGGCGGTGGATCGAGCAGTTCGATGACTTCCGATAGCAAGGAGGACACATTCACCGCCTCTATCTGTTGTTGTACCCTACCCGCCCGCGAATATTGCAGAATGCCGTTAATTAAAGCTTCCATACGGTGAACTCGTCCCCGCAATAAATTCAGATGTTCGCGGGAGTCTTCAGTCAGTTTATCTGCGAGGTCTTCTTCAATCCATTCTGAAAGCGTAGCGATCGCTCTTAGGGGTGCTTTTAAGTCATGGGATGCAATGTAAGCAAACTGGTCTAAATCCCGGTTACTGCGTTCTAGCGCCTGGGTCATTTGAACCAGTTCTTCCGCCTTTTTCTCAATTTCCTGACGCGATCGCACTTGTTCTGTCACTTCCACGGCGTGGGTCATAATGCCGTTGACTTTACCATTAGCATCTACTAAGGGTTGGTAGACGAAATTCCAAAAACTCTCTTCTAGAATGCCATCGCTGTTGCGGTCGAACATCGCCCGCATCTCATTGCCGACAAAAGGTTCGCCACTGGTATAAACCTGGTCTAACAACTCGAAAAAGCCTTGCCCTTGCAAGTCCCAGAACGCCTCGCGCACGGGTTTACCAACGATATCCCGCTTTTCCACAATCTGCATATACAGTGGGTTCACTGTTTCCGTGACATGGTTCGAGCCACGGGTGATGGCAATTGCCGCCGGTGCTTGCATGAAGACTCGCTGTAGTTCAGCACGGGCTGCTTGGGCTTCGGCTAAAGCGCGATCGCGAATCTCCCGCTCTTGCTTGCGTTCGCTGATGTCGCGAGAAACCCCTACAATCTCCACAACGTTGCCATTGGTATCGAAAATTGGGGATTTAATCGTGTGGAAGAAGCGAGTTTCGCCGTCAGCGCGGACATTCGGCTCTTCCAGAACCTCGATTGGCTGACCTGTTGTGAAGACTTGCAGATCGTCTTGCAGGTACTGCTGAGTGTAATCGAGTTGATTGTAGGGGACATCCGTGATGCCATGAAGCTGCTCAAGAGTCATTCCATAATATTCGCAGGCAGCTTTGTTGGCATACACCACAACTGAGCCAGGAGCCTTACAAAACACCATATCCTGCACGGAATCGAGAATCTGGGCATAGCGGTGTTCGCTCTGTTTCAGGGCTTCCTCGGCACTTTTGCGATCGCTAATATCGGTGTGAACGCCAATCCATTCCCGAATGCTGCCGTCCGCTTCAAATACGGGGACGGCGCGCACGCTCATATATTTATAAATACCGTCGGAACGCCGCAGACGATGCTCGATTTGGTAAAGGGTGCCATTGGCAACCGCATTCGACCACTCTTGCACGGTATGCGCTTGGTCATCTGGGTGAACGGCATTGAGCCACCCCCAGCCTTTTAGCTGTTCGTAGGATTGCCCGGTAAACGCACTCCAACCCGGCTGTGGAGTGACAAATTCTCCCTCAGCTTTGGTGTCCCAGATAATTTGAGCTGTGGCTTCCACAAGCGAACGGTAGCGTTCTTCACTCTTGCGGAGTGCTTCTTGCACCGTTTCCACCTCGATTCGTGCTGCCTGTTCGCGCAATAGAAGCTGAGTTTTTTCCTCAGCTTCCTTCTCCTTGGTGATATCGACCATTACGCCGCGCAGCAGCTTGGGGCAACCTTGTTCATCGCACACCACGCGCACCACATCTTTGAGCCAGACGAGGCGACCATCCGATGCGATCGCTCGATACTGAAATTCGTGGTCTTTTGCTTGATTGGTTGCACTCACGCAAAAATTAACGCACCAGTCGCGGTCTTCCGGATGCAGCAAGCAATCCTGCCAGAACGTCGGCTCATTTAACCACTGACTAATAGGATAGCCAAGAATATCTTGAGCGCGATCGCTAACAAACGTGAATTTCCACGTCACGGCGTCCATTTCCCAGACAATCGCATCTAGTCCTTGCACTAGCTCGACAAAGCGCCGATGTGCCTCTGCGGCACTTCGTGCCGCTACTTCCTGCTCAGCCGCTTCGCTAATGCTAACAGCTAGCGCTGTTGTTGATGCCTCAGCGTCTCGCTGTGCCGCTTCTAACTCCGTCTCACTCATCCTCAAGTCTTCTTCTCAGTACGACCAGCTCAAGATGCCCGACTGTTTGCCCAGGCTCCGAACGTTTCAGCAGCTTACTTTTGAGTAAATTCCGGCGCAATCCGATCTGTCTTTGCCGCCATTATAAAATCGTTCCGGTGCAAACCAGAAATCGCGTGAGTCCACCAGCTCACCGTCACCTTCCCCCACTCCGTCAGCAACGCCGGGTGATGCCCTTCCGCTTCCGCCGCTTCGCCCACTTTATTGGTGAAAGCTAACGCCGTCTGAAAATCTGCAAACTTGTAGGTGCGCTTGAGCCGCGATTCTCCCTCCTCTTCCACAATGTTCCAATCTGGAATCTCTGGTTTGAGTTCTGCGATATCCGCCTCAGTAACGCGCGGCGCATCTTTATGACAGGCAATACACTTTTCTTGTGTCAGATTTGCCATATTTCCCTATTTTCGGCACTTAAGTTGTCCGATTTTACCCAAGTGTCTTTTTTTGCACGTCTGCCATAAAGCGGATTTTGAAGGGAAGGATGGGTGGGGGCGATCGCTTGTGATACAGAGGGCAATGGCGCAGTCTTACACAAATCGGAAGATGTATCTCTCTTGAAGAGATACGTCATCAGCCGTGGTTAGATAGACAGTGGGGGTCGATTGCTCTAAACGTACTAATTGCAAATCTATTGAGCAACTATTTATGACCTATCTTCCATACATTTCTGATGAGGCTCTTAGAACTGCCGTCAAAGCAGTTTTTGACTGTATTCTTAGAACTCAAGCAGAAGCAGAGAACGCCATGTATAGAAATGTTATAGATCCCTTCTCAGCAATTTTTGATGGTGCAGTTCAAGGCTTGACACTAGAGGAGTGGCTGCTACGGGAAAGAGCTAGACAAATTCAAAAAACCGTACAAAATCAAATAGGTTTATTTCATCAACATATATTAGGTAGTCTTCCCGGCTGGCAAATACTTCCTCAAGGATTAGATATATGTAACAATGAACGTCTAATTTTCGCTGAGATTAAAAATAAGTATAATACAGTTAAAGGAAGTGATAAAGTCGGAATATACGATTATTTATTGATTCACTTAAACCAACCAACTTATCAAAGTTTTACAGCCTACTATGTAGAGATTATTCCTCCAGGTAGGAACCCCTACAATAAACCTTTTACTCCTTCGGATAGAACTACTGGCACGATAAGACCAAACAATGAAAATATTAGACAGATAAGCGGTCAAGCCTTTTACGATTTGGCAACGGGTGAACCAGAAGCATTAAGTATGCTTTTTGATATATTGCCCGATGTAATAAGTGACGTTTCAGGATTGGATAAGCTTAGTGAACAACAAAAAACAAGTTTTAGAAGCCTATTTGATAAAGCTTATTGAAGTATAAATTAATTTGATGTACTTGATAAAGCGTTAATTATCGATCGTCCCAAGTGATAAGCGAAGTTTACCGGAACTGCATTTCCAATTTGCTGATACTTAGAGCCTGTACCACCTATGAATCCCCAATCATCGGGAAACGTTTGAATTCTGGCGTACTCTCTAACTGTAAAAGGTCTAGTTTCATCGGGATGACAGCGTTCCGTTTGTTTTTGTGAGGGTGAAGTTGTAAGAGTTAGACTCGGCTCATCCCAAGAAATTCGACGTGCCATGCCAGTACGTCCACCTGTGAGATAATAGCTTTTCATCATGTAGCTTTTCTGAATATCTTCTGGTAAATCTCGCCAGCATCCTCCAGGTGGAACTAACTCCATTACTTTAGCTCTTTTAGGGCTATATTTCATTCCCTCAGAAAGTGGAACATCTTTCAGCGCATCTCTTAAAGTAAGTATTCTAGCAGAGGGAGCAGGGTACTGAAAGCGGATATCTGCACGAGTCCCAACAATAATTACTCTTTCTCTCTTCTGGGGAACGTCATAATTTACCGCATTCAGTAAACGATATTGAACGTTATAACCAAGAGAGGCGAGAACAGATAAAACTGTTTTAAGAGTTTCACCTTTTTGATGACTGATTAAACCCCTTACATTTTCAGCCACAAAAAGTTTAGGTTGTACTTCTTTAACACAACGGGCAAACTCGTAAAATAAAGTACCACGAGTATCTTCAAAACCTAAACCCTTACCCGCATAGCTGAAGGCTTGACAAGGAAAACCGCCTGTTACAACATCTGCACTCATGCCTTCAAAACATACTTTGGAGACATCACCATGAATTACATTCCACTCTGGGCGATTATATCGAAGCGTCGCCACAGCATCTTTGTCAATCTCAATTAGAGCTTTGGCTTTTAGCCCAGCTTTTTCTAATCCAAGTGCTAAACCACCAGCCCCTGCAAATAGCTCTATCACAGTCGTTGTGGTTGTAGTTGGTGCTTGAATCTTTCCCTCGGTATAGGGCATTTCAAATAAATCTAGCTGCTTATACATAGTCAGGCATGGTGAACAGTCTGGTATTTATTAGAATAGCTAATTAGCTAATTGTCAAGCTGGCTAATTAGCTAGGGTACACTAGAAAGTAAAACTATTTACTTAAGATAGGGCAAATGGCACAGACACAAAGAAAGCCTGTATATGTACAGCCCGAACACCACGAGATTCTGAGGCGAATCGCATACGAGCAGCGATGCAACCTCTCGGATGTATTGGATGTGGTGTTAGAACAGGCAAATTGGGAAAAAATTGCTCAGGAGGCAAGCGATAAGCCTGTGCAAAGAGCTATGGAACGAGGAGGAAGCTACAAAGTTTGATGATGAGCTAAATTAGCTTGATTGAACTCAGCTTTTAAAAGCGATCGCACTTTTCCACCTCGCATCCCAAAGCACGCTCGCATCCTCTCCAACACAAAGCGAGATCACATCTCTCAGCCTCGCCTCCAATTAACAAAGCTTACTGCTAGCTATAATCAAACCATCAAAGTGTTTTTAAATCTAAATGACAATACCTCTTCCTCCACAAATTCGTAGCCTACCAAATAGCCTGCCAGTAGAAGGTGCTGTCCGAATCGAACTGGAAGAAGGAGTACCCATTTTTCGGGCTTCTAGTTTTGTGCAAACTCGAATAGAAGAGTTATTGTCTAAACAAAAATATTCCCCTCTTAGTAAAGCAGAAGAACAAGAACTTGATAGCTACGAAGAAATTGATGATTATCTGAGTTTTCTTAATCGCACTGTTCGGAATCTTTTTCTAGCTCAAAATCAA
>NZ_JAMPKB010000094.1:0-18308 GCF_039961925.1 Trichocoleus sp. DQ-U1
TCGCCGCTTCAGCCATAGGTCAATCGTATTGCGACTAATTTGGAACACCTGTGCGGCTTCACTTTTCTTCATGCCGTCTAACTCGATCGCTTGGATCACCTTCTGACGCAGGTCATAACTATAGGGGTTTGCCATGAGCAGCTTGAATAACTTCAGGACCACAGGTGATCTCTACTCTACGTCCTAACTATCTTGGCGGTTGCTATATTTCTTCAGGCGATCGCTTATGGTCATACTCCTCCAAAGCATCAATCACACTCGACAGCACATTGATAAATGCCTGGTTCATTTGACCTGCATAACACTCTACAGGAGGCAGCTTGCCATACTCTTTAACGATCTGAATGCCCGGATAGTCAGCCTTGGATTTCAGCCGGTTGTTCAAAATTAGCAGAGTGCTGTCTAGCCCATCGTGAATGTTCACTGGCTTCATCTGAGCCTCATCCACGCGAGAGAAATTCCGCAATGACTGGACAATCTCGCGGATGCGCTCAGCCCCAATCTTCATCGAACCCAGTAGTTTTGGCAGGTCTTCAACCAGAAACTCCAGGTCAATTGCCTGAGCCTCCTCCAAGATAGTTGGCCCCGGATTGGTTAATTCCTTGGTATAAAGATTCAGCAGGTACAGCAGGTCTTGGGTATAGCGCTCTGCGTGAGTAATATTGCCGTAGATAAAGTTGACCGGGTTATTCATTTCATGAGCAACACCGGCGACTAACTGTCCTAAACTAGCCAGTTGTTCGCTTTGGATCAGTTGACCTTGAGTCTGTTGGAGTTGGCGAAAGGCGAGTTCTAGCTGATGCGCTTGTTCTCGATAGCGTGCCTCTGATTGTTGTAATATTGCTTCTGTAGAAATCCGCTCTTGAATCTCTTGTTTCAGCAGAGCATTAGAGTGGGAAAGTTCAAGGGTTCTTTCCTCTACCCGTTCTTCTAGTTCTTCTTTGAGCTGTAAGAGTGCTTTTTCTACCCTTGTACGTTCTTGAATTTCTTGTTCCAAAAGCACATTTTGTTCTTTCAGTTTCTTTGTTAAACTCTGCATACTCAGTTGGACAGTAATGCGAGCTAAAACTTCTTCATGCTGAAGTGGTTTAGTAATATAATCGACGGCTCCCAGGCTTAAACCTCTAACCTTATCTACCGTCTCAGAAAGCGCCGTCATAAAAATTACAGGGATATCTTTCGTTACTTGATTGGCTTTCAGTTGACGGCAAGTTTCAAACCCATCCGTCCCCGGCATCAGTACATCTAATAAGATAAGATCCGGCAGGGCATATTCCCCCTTTTGAATCGCACTTTCGCCATCCCGGGCTACCAAAATTTTGAAGCCGGAATCCGCCAAAAAGTCGAACAAAACCCCTAAGTTTATGGGAGTATCATCAACGATTAAGATTATGCCTTTGTGGGGAATTTCTTCGCTCATTTATTTTCTCTATATTGTTTGATAAAATCCAAGATTTGTTTTTCTTCAAAGCCCTTGGCTAATTGACGTAAATGGTTGGTAAAGGGTATCCAGTCCTGATTCATCTGTTCCAGTTGAGCGGCTCGCTTGGCAATCCCTCTGAGGTCGCCCATCATTGCGAAATCGAAGAGTGCCGCGATTTCCTCTACAGGCGGAGGCACCATCGCTTTTGCGGAAGGCTCGCGGAATTCTTCATTTTTAATTTCTTCATAAATCCATGACAGCCCCAAATAACCGCGTAACTTTTCTAAAAGTTCCTGGTTTTGGATGGGTTTGGGCAGGAAATCGTTACAACCGGCTTGAAAGCTCTGTTGTTGATCGCAATCAAAAACGCTGGCTGAAGTCGCAATCACAACGACCTTTAAGTTGGGTGACTTTCTGATTCGACGAGTGGCTTCTAAGCCATTGAGGGCGGGCATCATTAAGTCCATCAAAATTACATGGGGTTGCCACTCCTGTGCTTTGGTTATACAGTCAAAACCATCAGTGGCTTCCATAATTTCAAACCCTAATGGCTCTAACATTTTTACTAGAATTGAGCGATTTTCCCATTGATCGTCGGCGATGAGGATTTTGCGCTTGTCGCCCAAGTAACCAATAATGGGGCGTTCATCTATTTGGGTGACATCTGCCCACTGGTCAACTAAGGGTAAATCTAAATCAAAGTAGAAAACGCTACCTTTACCTAAGATGCTGTTAACTTTGATTTCGCTGCCCATCATTTGCACTAATTGACGGCTGATTGCCAAGCCTAAGCCGGTGCCTTCGCTTTTGCGATCGCGCTCTCCGACTTGGTGGAAGGGTAAGAATATTTCTTCTAATTGCTCTGGTGCCATACCGACGCCGGTATCTTCTACTTGAAACCGAAATGTTCCGTCTTGATAGCTGACTTGGAAGGTGACGCCGCCGGTGGTTGTAAATTTGATCGCGTTGCTAAGTAAGTTGATTAAGACTTGCCGCAAGCGTTTTTCATCGCCCTGGACTGCTAAAGGAAGTGGGGCGGTGGGTTGGTAAGTTAAGTAGATGTCTTTTTGTTGGGCACGAATGCGGCACAGTTCGACGATGCCTTCCAGGAATTGGGGAAAATGAAAGTGACTCAAGTGGAGTTCCATTTTCCGGGCTTCTATTTTGGAGAGGTCTAAGATGTCGTTGATCAGGGTTAATAGATGTTCGCCGCACTGGTGAATGACGCCTAAACCATCTTTTTGCGGCTCATTTAAGGTTTTGTCTCGTTTGAGGATTTGGGCATAGCCGAGGATGCCGTTGAGGGGGGTTCTCAGTTCGTGGCTCATGTTAGCGAGAAATTCGCTTTTGGCGCGGTTGGCGGATTGAGCGGATTGTTCGGCTTTTCGGCGATCACGTATTTCTTGTTGCAGCTTTAGCGTTCGCTTTTGGACTTTCCCCTCCAGCATCCGGTTGTAGTTTTCTAGTTGCTCGTGGGAAAGTTTTAGTTGTATTTGCGATCGCTCTAGCGCTTCCTCAGCCCGCTGGCGCTCCAGTTCGGCGCTAACTCGTGCTGCAAAGAGGCTCATAATTGATTTTGCCCGTTGCTCCTGCACGAGGGGCTTATCATCGATAAAGCAAATATGACCAATTGGCTTACTGGATGTTGAATCTAAAAGGGCAACTCCCAGGAAACACTCTCCTCCCAAAGCCGCTAAAGCTTCGCCTTTGGGGAAGAATGACTGGACATTTTGGGGGTAACAACTGATCCCGTTATTTTCCGCCAGGGTTTCTTCTGTAAAAATGCTTTCGCAAGGAGTATGGACTAAGTCGTACTCAAAGTAGTCACCCAATTTGTCTGAATTCCAAAAGGAAAGCACTTTGGCTCGGACAGGTGTATCGTCCTCCCAGGCGGATGCTTCTGCCACGATAACGTAGCGAACTCCAAGCGCTGCGGCTAGATGCTGTGCAAACACCGGGTAGAAATCTTTGCCCGTAACTGAGGCGGTTCCGGCGATCAGATCCTGTAAGGCTTGTTCTGCTTGCCTGCGCTCGATAGTCTGGCTATTTAAATAAGTGAGAGAGTTGGTTAATTTATCTCGCTGTTCTCCCCGGATATCTGCTGAATTGACTTCTATTAAGGCTGAGTCGGAGAGGTTGCCACCTAAAGCTACGTGACTGGACTCCACAACTTTGACAGCTTCGCCTTCAGCATTAAAAATAGGGACTTTAACGATGTCAAATAAATAGACTTGCCCATCGTAACGAGTTACAGGTTCTTGAGAGATGTGGAGCGTCTGCCCGGTATTCACGACATAGGCGTCATCCACGACAGACTGTTGGGTAGCATCCCGGTTATTTAGAGGAATATCTGTCGGATCGCGATCGCAAAGTTGTTCCAGTGTCATGCCGTAAAAGTCGCAAAATGCTTTGTTGGCATAAACTAGGCACGATTGGGAGTTTTGGCACTTTACTAAATTTGGGATGGCATCTAGGACTTGTGCATACATCTCCACCCGTTGACGCAGTTCTTTCTCGACCTCCTGGCAATCGGCTAGTGTCTGCTCTAGCTCGGCAATTTGCTGACGCAGTTTCAAGGATTCTTGATTCTGCAATTTGCCGGTACTGGTTTTACTGCGTCTATAACTTGTAACCATCTATTCCTCCTTCTATACCTTTTGGTTTTAGATATATCGAAATTAAGTTAAGCGGCTCAAATTCAACATTCAACACGGACATAGCACTCTCCTCGACCTTCTTGGAGTTTCCAATTAAATAGTCAATGAGGCTCGTAGTTCGTTGGCGAAGTCATCCCTCTGCTAAGGAAAGGAGGAATAATATAGGCTCGTAGTGTCCGTATTTAGGATTCCCTAAATTTGGAAAAAAACTCTAATGTTGAATGTTCTTTAATGTTAAGAAATACAAAAAAAATATTATTCCTTTATGAAAAAAGTAAAAATTTTCTTTTTTAGGCTTGACAATCAGTAGGCTGGATTAATAATTTGTAGGATGGGTTGTCGATAGCGTAACCCTCACAGGTGTTGGGTTTCCTGGGTCAATCCAACTAAAGAAATATTCAATTTAATGCATCCGCCGACTGAATTAAGAACATTTGAATAAAAGACTCGCTGCAAGCTTAATGGGGCAATTGATAGAAACGGCGTTAAAAATTTCTTGAGAAACCTGCGTTGATGAAAGACATTGATGAGTGTTATTGTCAAGCAAACAATACGGACGCTTTCCTTCGCGCCGGTTCTACCCTTCCAAGTAAGCTAAAATTCAAGCAGAATCAGCATTCCGCGAACTAGCCTCCTCATGATTGAAAGTCTGCAAACCCAGCTTTACGAACTCAGTGAATTTGCCAACCGTCTCGTTTTTATCCAGCTGCAACATCTCAGCGTTATCAGTATTGGCATTATCTTTGCCGCCGGGTTGCTCACCAGTCTGACCCCCTGTATGCTTTCCATGTTGCCCATCACCCTTGGCTACATTGGGGGCTATGAAACCAAAAGCCGCCTCCAAGCAGCTGCCCAGGCTACCTGGTTTTCCTTGGGATTGGCAACAACGCTGGCAGGGCTTGGTATCTTAGCGGCGTTGCTGGGGAACGTCTACGGTCAAGTAGGATTTGGTTTGCCGATCCTGGTGAGCATTCTTGCGATCGCAATGGGGCTAAATTTACTAGAAGCTTTGCCCCTTCCGTTGCCTGCTTGGGGTGGGATGGAGTGGATTTCTAAAGAATTACCAGCGGGAGTGCGTTCCTATCTGATTGGTCTAACTTTTGGGGTGGTTGCTTCTCCATGCAGTACTCCCGTATTGGGAACGTTACTGGGTTGGGTTGCTACGACGCAAGACGTGGTGTTAGGTGCTGTCTTGCTGCTATCCTACACAGCAGGTTATGTGGCACCGTTGATTTTGGCAGGAACTTTTACAGCCTCTATTAAGAAGTTGCTAGAGTTGCGCCAGTGGTCGAGTTGGATTACACCCGTTAGCGGTGTGCTTTTGGTTGGATTTGGGGTATTTTCGCTGCTGTCTCGGATTCCAATTGGTTAAAGGTAATCAAAAGCACTCGCTATTACCAATTACCAATTATCAATTATCAAAAAATGACTGCAAAAAATTCTTTTTTCTCAAACTTAGGGTCAACTTCCTATCGGTTTTGGCGACAGGAGTTGTTGCCATTACTGGCAGATTTGCGGTTAGCGATCGCGTTGCTATTAGCGATCGCGCTTTTTAGCATCTCTGGCACGGTGATTGAGCAGGGTCAGTCGCCTGCTTTTTACCAAGCGAACTATCCAGAGCATCCCGCTTTGTTTGGTTTCCTGACTTGGAAGGTAATCCAGGTAGTCGGATTAGATCGTGTTTATCGCACCTGGTGGTTCTTATCACTCCTAATTTTGTTTGGCAGCAGCTTAACTGCCTGTACATTCACCCGCCAGTTTCCAGCTTTAAAAGCAGCACAGCACTGGAAGTTTTACGACCAACCCCGCCAATTTCAGAAACTCGCCCTGAGTGCGGAACTAGAAACAGGTTCGCTAAACAAACTGACCGAGTTGTTGCAGCAGCGACGCTATAAAGTTTTTCAAGAAGGAGATAAACTTTACGCCCGAAAAGGACTGGTGGGACGGATTGGCCCAATTGTTGTTCATGCCAGTATGTTAATTATTCTGGGGGGCGCAATTTGGGGGAGTATCACGGGTTTTGTCGCCCAGGAAATGGTTGCTAGCGGCGATACATTTCAGATAAAAAATATCATCGAAGCTGGTTCTTGGGCGCTGCCACAAGTTCCCAAAGATTGGTCGGTGCGGGTAAATCGCTTTTGGATCGACTATACACCTGAAGGCAGAATCGACCAGTTTTATTCCGATTTGTCGGTTTTGGATAAACAAGGACAAGAAGTTGATCGTCAAACGATTCACGTCAATCAGCCGCTGCGTTACCGAGGTGTGACGCTTTATCAAACAGACTGGGGAATTGCAGGTATCCAGGTGCGGCTGAATAATAGCCCAGTTTTACAGTTGCCGATGGCGTCATTAAATACTGTCAGCAAGGGCCGAATCTGGGGAACTTGGATTCCCACTAAACCGGATTTGAGTGAGGGCGTTGCCTTAATTGCCAAGGATTTGCAGGGAACGCTGATGCTTTATAACCCAAAGGGTCAGCTAATCAATACTATTCGCCCCGGGATGTCGGTACCTGTGAATGGAGTCAGGCTGAGCATTGATGAAGTAATCGGCAGCACTGGCTTGCAAATAAAAGCCGATCCGGGTATCCCGTTTGTTTATGCTGGCTTTGGTTTGCTGATGCTGGGTGTGGTTATGAGTTATTTTTCTCATTCGCAAATTTGGGCGCTACAAGAAGGGGTTAGTGCAGCGTCTCAGAAGGAGATTCGCTTCTATGTCGGCGGCAGAACTAACCGCGCACAGGTTGCTTTTGAACGGGAACTGTTGGAAATTTTGGATCGAGTCAGTCATCCGTCTCAGGAGGAAGTGCCAGTTGTTGAGATAGAAGCGATCGCGACCCAGGCCTAAACCATTTTTGATGTGGGTTGGTAGAGGCGCGATGAATCGCGCCTCTACCAACAAATAACGTCTTCCACTCACACCTTTTTTTCTAGTTTCCAAAGCCAAACTTGACCCGTTTGGTATGCAGGCTCTATTTTGTAGTTCTGCTTTTGTAGTGCCTTTCTTAATTCCTTGGAACTCCTGTATAAAAACACATCACTGAACCCATCTGGAATCTGAGGCACATTTGGTTTAACGACTAATTGAAGCCGCACTTTCGGTTCCAGTGCATAGGTTAAAGGAAGAAAAAAGTTTAGTTTCTCATTGCTGATCAAAAGCGGATGAGCTGTTTTGTTGATGATTTGGGCTACTTTTGGATTGTATTCAGTTTGAGAGAGAGCTTTATTCCACCAGATTTCTTGTTGAGAACTGATGGCACAGGATATAACACCACTCGAAACTACTGCAACAAGCACAAATTGCCATAGTTTTTGTACCTTTGCACTTCTCGAAGGCAAACTAATTTTAGTAGCCAGTAAGTAAGCAATTGCTAGCTGAATCCCCAAATAAACAGCAACTAGATGTCGAGTTGAACCTGACAATCCTCCTCCGGAGATTAGATCTCTGGAAATAAAGGGAAGGGCAGTTACCCCAAGCAAAGTTAAAACAAATAACCAAACTTGCTTGCCAGTGTTACGACACAGAAAATAAATTGCATATCCTGACAGGAATAAAATCATTCCTACCAGTGTCAGTCGGATAAATTCGGTCCATTGATTGTTAAATCCAAACTCAATCACTCCTCCTGCTGGATCTGTATCAAGAAATGTCCGAGTGATATTGCGAGTCCAAGCTTTCACCCAAGAAAACAGGCTTTCTTTCTGGCGAGACCAATCTGTTGTCTTTTCAACGGTAGATGAATTAGCAATTAGAATTAAAAGCCAAGGCACAAATGTGAGCAAACCAGCCAAAGATGCCAGCAAATAGGCAAAGACTGTTTTAGTGAATCGGAATTTTTCGATTGTCAATAGATAAATTCCATGTCCAATCGCAACCAACGCAAAAAATAACTGGGTATAAATTCCCAGTGCTAGCGTTGCTGCATACAGCCCCCAAGTGGAAATAAGGGTTTTGGTGTCTCTATTTCCCAGCCGCATCGCTCGCAGCAGTGCCGCACTCGATAGTAAGATCGCCACAATCCACAGACTATAAGGTCGTGCTTCCTGGGCGTAGAGAACTTGAAATGGAGAGACGGCAATGAGTGCGATCGCTATCCATCCTGCTAAGGAAGATCCAAATAATTCTTGGCATAGCCAATAGATGCAAGGAAAAGCTAGCAAGCTAATTAATGCAGACAAGCTTCTGATTATCCCTGGCGAATAACCAAATCGTTGCACCCAATATCTTGCCATTAAAAAATAGAGAGGCGGATGCTGGGGAGTATCGACCACTATCGAGTTGATGGTTCCGCTTGCACCTTTTTCCGAATTGGGTTGTTGAAACTTCTGCAAATCTTCGACGCCAATCAAATGTCCATCAAAGAGTTCTTGGACTAATTCTGCTTTGGTGTAACCCGCAATCCGTAATGAAGTCAGAGTCTCATCGCCCCAGTAAACTTTGCGATCCAGGTTGACGAATCGAAAAAATACTCCCAGTACCAGCACGACAATGATAAAAAATTGTAACCAGCTTGGAGGAAGTAGCTTTGTTTGAGTTAACCTATTCTTAACATGCTTAAGGCTTTGTGCAACTGCCATGAAACCTCCATTTCGTAATCTAAAAAGCCGGGAAGCTTTGCGAAATGTTAGGCGTGCCAATGGAAGTTATCATTCACCCTGAGACTGATATTGTGTCTATTTTTTGAGCCGATAGGATAGGCTTTTGATGACATAAAGCAGAAAGCCCGTTGGACGGGCTTTCTGAAAAAGATAATTTTTAAACCAGGTGGAAGTAGCCAGATGCAAGTGAATTTTTTTGCTGCTATCTAGGCGTCAGAGGACTTCTGATGACGCACTTCAATGACTGTGTGAACATTACCGCGGGGCACGAAATCCCCTTTGATAGTGGCTTCTAAAGGATCGCAAGCTGCCACAAAGTCATCCAAAATTTGATTGATGGATTCTTCGTGGGAGATGTAGCGATCGCGGTAACTGTTGATATAAAGCTTGATCGCCTTCAGTTCCACTACCCTTTGGTCGGGAACATAGGTAATATGGATGGTCGCAAAGTCAGGATAGCCAGAAAACGGACACTTACAGGTAAACTCTGGTAGAGTAATGTGAATGTCGTAGCGGCGTCCGACTCGCGGATTGGGGAAGGTAATTAATTGTCCTTCAGAAATATTTCGCTCACCGTATTTCATTTCCGAGAGCGGCGTTTCAGATGATAATTGTTGTTGTGTTGGCGACTGACTCATCAGTAGTGGTAGCAAACGTGGGTCGTTAGTTATTAGTCATTTATAACAAATAAAGGACTAATAACCCTTGAATATGAATGCAGGTCAAGCTTTTTCAGCCTTCTTCACCTGCTTTGTTCAGAAAATATCTCTAGAATTGAACGGATCTGTACTACCCTCCCAATCCGGACAATTTTTATCATCCCAGCCATAGGGATGCATGGCGCAGACTAACAGGTTTCCACCATAAGCTTGTCCGTGGTAATGGTGACAACCCATACATGCAGGATTTTTTTGTGGGGTGGGTTCAACAGTATCCACCATATAGGAAAAAGGCTGCTCACCTTCACCCACAATTTCTTCAAATTCTAAATAAATTTCAGCGATCGGTTCAAATAATTCCTGCAAACACTGATTGAGATCGGTTGCAATTGTAGTTTGCACGCTTTCGGCAACAGCGTCTACTACTTCTGTGATGCCAATGAAGAATTGCTCTACTTCATCAGCGACTGCTTCCATCATCTCGAAAAAATCTTTTTGCCACTCTTCCATTTTGGATACTCAGCACAAAAGGCTTAGTTTTTACCGGCGACGCGATGACGCCAATTAATCTGCAATTCTATTCTAAATAGTGCGAATCCATGATGCGATCGCAATGCTATAGATTAGCACCCGTTGCCTTGCGCGATCGCAAGGCGTGTGATGCTCCTCGCAGCGACTCGCTCTTGCCTATGCAGCTAACGATTCGGCTGTTCGCAGTTTATCGTTCATTACTGCAAAGCTAATCGCGCTTTAGCCGACGCAGTTCGTCCTGTAGTGCTTGCACCTGTTGGCGCATCGCGTCCACATCATTATTTGGAGCCGCATTTGGAGCTGCTGCCGACTTTGGCTCTTCATCTTCTGAGAGAATTTCAATCCGCCGCGGCTCACCGGGTTGGGTGCTGCTAGTGGATGGCTCAACGGGTGCCTGCTGGGCTTGTTTCATCATATCATCGACAAACCGGCGGGCTTCGTCTGTTGTCATCTCGCCTTTTGCTACCATTTCATCGGCTAGCTTTTGAGCTTGCGATCGCAACTCAGTTAACTTTCCCCCAGCTCTCTCACCCGCAGAGGCAGCTAAGCCAACCCCTAAGTAAAACGCTTTTTGAACAATATCTCCAAAACCAGCCATCGCAATAAGTCGCTCCTTTAATCTGCAAGTATCTGCTGATTCCAGCATAAGCGTGAAATCGAGAAACTGCCCACCAATTACAAGGCAAACGAGGGCGAGGCGGCGATTCGGGTGATCCGGATACCACGCCTATCACAAGCATCCCGTGTTGCTGCTACCTTCCGGTTCTGACAAGGTTTAGGCGTTGCGATCGCATGGGTCCAGATCATCTAAAGCATAACATCATTCACTGAAAATTGAAACCTCTGGCGGCAATCAAGGATTCGCTTTTATTCGGCAACCACTCGCCACTCATAAAGTTCATACTTGACGCAGCCGTTTTGCACCAGCGGATCGAGTGAGACAATTGCGCGCGCCTCCTCCAGTGAAGACGCCTCAAATAGCATCATGCCGCCTCGCCGTTCCAGCCAGTAGCCGCTACGCGCCTGATATCCTTTGGTAATCAAATCCTGGACATAAGCTTTGTGCGCCGGTACAGATTTATCAAAGATCGGTTTATCAACGATGCCTTCTTCAATCTTTACAAACCAGGGCATTCACTTTCTTCCCTTATCTGGCTATATCTATTTAACAAGTAAACTACCGCTGGAAGTTCTTGGACAATACAAAACGCCGCTTCTTTATCGCTCTCTTGCCGCCGCAAGAGATTCAAGACTACGCCAAAGAGATTCAGCAGCACTTCGCCCAAACCTATGCTAGCAAAGGTGCCCAGAAATCTCCCCCGCATATCACGCTGCAACCGCCGTTTGAATGGCAGGTAGAGGCAGTGCCAGTGCTGGAAGAATGCTTGAGAACGTTTGCTTCCCATCGTTCACCTGTCTTCATTACCCTGAATGGGTTTGGAGCTTTTCCACCCCGTGTTATTTACATCAATGTTCTTAAGACGCCGGAACTGCTAGCGTTACAAGCCGATTTAATGACCGATATGGAGACAAACTTGGGAATTGTCGATGCGGTTTCCAAGCAGCGTCCCTTTGCTCCTCACATGACTGTTGCCTTTAGAGACTTGACACGGCAAAACTTTCATGCAGCATGGGCTGAATTTCAGGGCCGATCGTTAGAGTTTGAGTTCACTGCTGCTCAGCTAACCCTACTGATTCATACAGGGGAACGATGGGAAGTGAGCGCCGAATTCCCTTGTTTAGCGCGCCGGAGGTAAACAGGGCAAGCCTTTCAGCCAAGGTTGCGGCTGGTTGTGGCGCGATCGCAACCTTTTTTCTTTCGCTCAGAAAAACCCTCACTCTAATAGCGAATCTTGTTCAATCAATTTTCCAATCTATCCTAGGGAATAAACGTTGATAAAGATTTGTCCTCTCTCATGGTAGAGGTAGTGCAAGCTTGACTCTCACTATTGTGTTGTTATTAGTGTGCTGTCCCCACACGAGTAGATTGCTAAAGTGAGAGGAGTCAATGAAAAAAGTTAATGTACTTAATGTATCCATTGACAACTTGTCAAGAGCAGAGCTATTAACCAAACTCGATCGGGAAGGTGGTATCGTATTTACGCCAAACGTAGACCACCTGATGAAGCTGCAAACCGATGGAGATTTCTACAAAGCTTACAATATCGCTACTTATAAAGTGTGTGACAGTCAAATAGTATTGTACGCTTCTAAATTTTTGGGAACGCCGATTAAAGAAAAACTGTCGGGTTCAGATTTATTTCCCGCTTTCTATATGCACCACAAGGACAATGAAAGCGTTAAGATTTTCTTGCTGGGTGCTGCTGAAGGGGTGGCTCGTAAAGCTCAAGAGCGAATCAATAACCAAGTAGGCAGAAATATTATAGTCGCTTCTCATTCGCCGTCTTTCGGATTTGAAAAGAGCGAAAAAGAATGCCTAGAAATTATTGACAGGATTAATAAGTCAGGCGCTACAGTCTTAGCCATTGGCGTCGGTGCCCCTAAACAAGAAAAGTGGATATTGAAGTATAAAAATAAATTACCCAATGTCAAAGTTTTCTTGTCTGTTGGCGCATCTCTTGACTTTGAAGCAGGTCATAAACCAAGGTCTCCACAGTGGATGAGCGACGCAGGAATAGAGTGGTTACATAGACTCTTATCCGAGCCACAAAGGTTATGGAAAAGATATTTAATAGACGATATGCCTTTCTTCTGGTTAATTTTGAAACAAAAGCTTAACCTTTATAAAAAGCCTTTTCAGGCAGAGAAGAAATCTGTGAAATTAGAACGAGTTAAGTGGGAATAAAAAAATTCTTATTTGAAGGGACGTTTGTAAAGTACCTATTGTTGTGATGCTGTAGCTTGCTTGTCGTAGGGTAAGCAGCCTTAGCAGCTATAGGCTTTCTGTTAAAATTTATGGTTGCATGATGGACGTTCCACGGAACGTCTATTTTTGTGATTGAGATATCTTGACAGGCGATTAGACTACTTGAATTAGACTACTTGAGAAATTTCTCCCACCTTTCCTCAAGCTCTTTCTTTCCGGTAAACGGGTAAGGCTGGGGTTCTAAATAGATTGTAAGGGTCGATCGCATTCCGAACCCCTTCGCTACAACTGCGTCACGAGATGTATTTGCTTGCCGCCTTAGGAGGATGTTCCTGCTGGATTACTAATTGCCATAGTAAATTCCTCTGCCATTTGTACCAATAAAAACTAAACCAAACTGCTGCAAGCTTGCTTCCATCACATTTGGGCTATTGCCAATCGGATTTTTCGGATTACCAATCCTTTGCCATGTCTTCCCTCTGTCGAGAGAACGGAAGATTCCTTTGCCCATATTATTAATTTCTCCGTACACATACAGTGCTGGAATCGTGCTTCCCTGCTGTGGTTTTCCTAAAGAAAACAAATAGGATCTCTTAACTGCATTCATCTTAGAGAAGGTCTTGCCACCGTCTGTCGAATGGTAAAGTTGTTTCTTATCGAGACTCAGCCAAATTTCACCTTTAACTCCAGATACGGTTCTTAGTGAGTGCCAACTTTCATCGGGAACTGATGAATTCACGACTTTAAAAGACAAACCTCCATCGGTACTTTGATAGAATTTGCCATTCTTATAGTAATAAAACGTGTTACCATCCACTTTGTCTGCTGCCAGCGGCAAAGACCAATTCCAAGGTCCCTTGGAACCCTTGGGTAAGCCAGTAACTTCTTTCCACGAAGCGCCTCCATCATCTGTGCGGAGAGCTTTATCTCCACTAACAGTGACAACAAATAACTTTGGATTAGTTGCTGACATCGCTATACGCATCGGCATCGTGTCTTTTGGAAATGAAGCAAATTCTTTCCAAGTTAAGCCGCCGTCTGTCGAAGTTGCTCCCGAATAAGTATTGTTCCAGCGATTACCGCCAACGCGCACCATTTGCAGGGGAGCTTTTTCATAGTAGGCAATGCTGTAGGTATCCTGGAACGAAGGGCCACTAGCACTAAAGGTTTTAGATGGATAATTGTCTAATCCCTTGTTGTGGTAAAACCCGTCTACATCTGCCACCCCACTCAACAACAACGCGCCACTCGGAGGCGCAGTTAAGGTGAAGGTGACAAGCTCTTCGTGTCCTTTTTGATAGTTCGTCCAGGCAGAGGGTTGTTTGTTAATATTGTCTGTCCGCCATATTCCGTACCAATCGGTAAACCAAACTCTTCCAGAAACGTGGGGGTCAAACTCAATCGCAGAGACAGAAGGATTGGAGAGCATATAGCTAGACCACCAAGGAACGGTATTGTTAAGCGATCGCTTCTGCTCTTTCCATGTAGTTCCGCTATCGAATGACCGGTAAATTTTAGTATTTTTTCTCTCTTTTGTAGCAACAAGAATATCTTTAGGATTAGCAGGGTTAATGCTCAACCCATTAAAATCCTCTTTGGAGCCTTGTGGAGTAATGTTTTTCCAATCTCCATCTGTATACTTTCTAACTCCAGGACTTCCATTAATTGTTGTGTAGAGAGTGTTATTGCGACTTGTCACTAGCCGCATCGCTTTTTTTGGGCTTCCGTCAATCTTGCTCCAGGTAATGCCTGTGTTAGTAGATTTATAAATTCCATCACCATAGGCATTGGCATAGACTAAGCCAGGCTTATCTTTGTCAAAGACAATTGCTGTGATGCCGATATCTTTTTCCGGCTTTCCGGGAAAAGAAGTCACTTTAGTCCAGTTCGCGCCAGCATCTGAAGATTTCCAAAGCCCATCGCGCCGCGAACCAAATAAAATCATTTTGGAATTAAACGGATTGATGACGAGTCTCTCTCCTACCTCCCGCCTATCTTGGTTGCCGCCCATTGGCAAGTCCAAATCCAGCTTTTTCCAGGTTGTACCTCGATCGTTAGACTTAAAGATAGTTCCAGGCTCATCCCAGACGTATTTGCCTGCGGCAATATAAATAATATTTGGATCTTTTGGATCGAGGGCTAGGGCTTCTCCGCCGTAGTAATTGCTCTTCTCTAGTGGAAAGTGGTCAGTTAGCGGTACCCAGCTTTTATTTACTGAATTCCAACGATAGAAGCCACCCACATCAGTTTTGATGTAAACAAGATCCTTCTGTAGCGGATGCAGAAAAATACCCGTAACATAGCCCCCTCCGCCTATTGCAACATTCGTCTCCCCCAAAGACACATTGGTTCGGTAATTGCGGGAAGTGACGACTTCTGCCTGTCCTGATGCACCGTTAAGGATGTTGCTAGCAAGCCAGATGTGCTGAAGTGCGACTGTGGCAAACAGAGCAATGACAGCAAAGCGAACCGTTCGAGCTAACGAAAGGCCTGGTTGGGCGCTAAATTTAGTAATCAGCTTGAAGGCGATATGGGCGAGGCAAATCCCGATGGCGAAGACTAATAAGCTAGTCAGAACTGGTTGGACGCTTGCCAGCCCTGCAAATGTAACATTAGCGATCGCTTCAATGGTTGACCAATGATTAATAGCTGCATTAAGCATCGTTGAGCCTCAAATCCCATAATCAGCTACTTCCAACTAAGGAATTATAGCTGACTATACAGATTTGACGGGTTAAGTCTTAACTAATGCC
Source organism: Trichocoleus sp. DQ-U1 (assembly GCF_039961925.1). Classification (NCBI taxonomy): domain Bacteria; kingdom Bacillati; phylum Cyanobacteriota; class Cyanophyceae; order Leptolyngbyales; family Trichocoleusaceae; genus Trichocoleus; species Trichocoleus sp. DQ-U1. Next base: position 15,452 of record NZ_JAMPKB010000094.1, read on the forward strand.
TAAGGTGACTGGGCTACTTTCTTTTAAAACTCTTGCATCAAGCATATCTAAAATTCTGCTGTCCTGCGTCATATCGAATTTTCGGGCAAAGTGAACGTCCCTTCTTATAATTGCTGAGTAATCTTCAGCATTTAGAGTACGAGGATGACCGTGGCGAGTCCCAGTCCAATCAATATAGCGTTTATAGTCGTTACACAAATGAAATTGCCCGCTATTGACTAAAACCGTTTGGACAAAAGATTCATCAGGAATACAAGTCTTTTTATAGTAATTAATTAGATCGGGGTTGTGCTGGCAAAAATGATGTAAATATTCGACACACTTCCTCGATAGAGTCTTGAAGTAAGACCCTGCATAGCATTTAAAGTTTTCATTGAATGGAGATGAATTCTTACGAACTCCTAGCATCAGCCCATAGGAAGAATTTATTCTCACCAAAGGCTGGACATTATTAATGACCATGCGAGGAATTTTGACGATAGCGCGTTTCCACAATGGTAAATATTGACCCGAACGCCAGTACTGATAGAGATAGCGATCGCTACCTTCCCGGCTTCCCCAAAGATTTCCCTCTAAATCTGAAAGTACATCAAAATACTCTAAAAAGCCATCAAACGGTGATTCCGCAAGAAACTTCTCAATTTTTGGTAGCGGTTGAATCGGATAGTCTTGGCCTGTAATATTGGCAACCCAATCAAATTCAACATTATGGCTAAAAAGCCAGTCAATGGCATTCAGATAACCTTGAACAATCGAAAAATCTCCTCGTCCTCCCGTACCCCTAATTACATTCACTCCTGGGAATTCGTGAAAGGCCGTTACGTCTAAATGACAACCCCTAAAGTCATGGCTAATCAATATCTGAGATTGGGGACTTGATTTTTTTAGAGTTTGCACCAGTCTAAAAATCTGTTCGGGATTTTTATGACTTTGAATCAGATATAAAACTTTCACGATCTTTAACCTCCAGAAAACAACTGCACGAAAAAGTGAACGCAGCAATCTGCCAAAGTGTTGTGCATAACACTTCGGATGTACCCTAAGTAGAGATAGCTAGATTCAACCAGGTCAAGGTATTAAAAAAACCTGATTATCTGCTCTCTATGCGGTAACAACAAAATTTGCAACAATTGTCAAACTAGAAATGCCTGCATAATAAATACTGGTGATTTTGTGCAAGCAAAGTCATAAATTGACAGAGAAATCTGTGTTCAAGAACTTAACTAAAACTGTTTAACTGCAATAGCATCGACAAAGTTAAAACAGCAGTAAATAGGTGCTTTCACTGGAAATCAGGCACTCTAGAATAGTTAAGTTCAGAATGGTAAATAGTACACCTGGTATATAGACGAAATGTGGGTTTATTTGGTTCCCGGTTTTCAACCGAACCTTGTTTTATTGTTTCACCCACATAGACATAGATACTAAACTCTGTACCCTAGGAAAAAAATCTCTGTTTTTTAACCATGTCCAAATTCAGTAATGGTGTACAAAATTAGATTCTTCACGACAGGCTATGACCTTTTTCGTTGCACCCAATTTTTTACATTTACAGCTATGGTCATAATTAAAATCCCAGTCTAAGGAACTCTTTAAGGGACTCAAGCCACGCTTGCAATCCTAGTCGCTTTACGCTTTACATCTTGTTACAGTGCCTATGGTGCAGGCGTCCCCCTTAAGATAGACTTTACTTATACGATTTGTCCGCCTAAAGTAAAACATTAATATATTTCTTTTAAAATTAAAATAACAGTAACAAGCAATACCAATCTTGCCTGCACAAAACTAGCATAATAAAAAGTACTAGAAAATTAGCTAATTGCCACTTTGCAGATAGCTCAACAAGTATTCAGGCAAATTTTTCTGTTACTAAGGCATTGCTAAAAAATTCCAAGCAGAAGATTTTAGAAATTCATCCCGACTCAGCGGAGCTAAACCATCTACCCAATTTTTTAGCTTAAAAATTTTTAGACCACACTCATTGACAAGCAGATCATAAATTCTGCTATCGTGCCATTTCCCGTCTTTCAATGTGCCATCAACCCATTCTTGAGAATTAATTAAGCCACTTTCAAAGACTAAGTAAGGTTTATAAGTTTTTAATGTTCTGATAGCACCTCTAAAAACCTGCAATTCTACCCCTTCTACATCTACCTTGATGAAATGAATCTTAAAGTCTGGAGCTAGTACATCATCAAGTCTCTGAGTTTTAACAGTGATTGGTTCCATAAGTGCATCAGGAATATGGCTTTCACAGCATTCCTTATCCAAGCTACTTACAGCCGGAGCATTCACTACATACCAAAAAATTGTTTCTGCCTCCGAATCACTCAAAGCTGTTTCTCTGACCTCAACAGTTGGAAATTTTTTTCTAAGCCTACTCGCTAACCGTGGTATTGGCTCAAATGCATAATGAAATCCCAGAGGTGAAAACTGTAAAATTTGGCTAAGTAAATCCCCTGTGTTACAACCAACATCAATACAGTTTGAGTTTTTTGCTAAAACACAAGACATGATTTCAATTGTGAAAGCATTGTCTTGTCTATTAAGAATGTCACTGCGTTTCGGAGGCTTTACGATATCTAAAAATGGTCTAACGACCGGATCGAGAAATGAACCCTTGATTGTTTCTTTGAAAAAGTTTTTTATTTCTAAAAAGATTTTCATGGTTTAGCTGCTCCAGTCACTAAAACGCCACTATGCTAACATCAATTAAGGTAGCTTCAAGGTTTTATTGAAGCAGTTAAGTGCTTAAGCAAAATTAATTACATATTCGGTTCCGACTTTTTTTAGCACATTTTTGACATACTTTACTAAACTTTTCCAGTCCCGATAAGCCTCTATCTCTATCCATTCA
>NZ_JAMPKB010000095.1:0-17699 GCF_039961925.1 Trichocoleus sp. DQ-U1
TGTGAATACGACCATTCTTGACCGTGTGGGTAGATGCACAAGTTGGGCAGGCAGGCATGGAAGAAGGACAGCGAGAAACTCTACTTCTCTATCATTACATCTTTGGCACTACCGGCACTTGTTGTTCTGATACTTAAAAACTTAACTCAGTGGAATCGTTCATTGTAGAAAGTCGAGTCTTAGAGCATTTACTGACTGCCGTTGACTTCACACTTCATGAATTCCTGTTCGTCCAGCAAGACTCGCTACAATGGTTGCTAATTCAGAAGGTTCCACAGGTTTAGGGATGTGCATTTGAAATCCGGCAGCGATCGCTCGCATCCTATCTTCAGCCCTAGCGTATGCTGTTAGAGCAACAGCAGGAGTTCGTCCCCCCTCTTCTACGTTCAATGCCCGTACTCTACGAATCAATGTGTAGCCATCCTCTCCAGGCATCCCGATATCGCTCAATAGAACATCTGGTTTAAGAATTTTTATCGCTTCAATCGCTGAATCAGCCGATCCAACGGCACACACAGAAGCTCCGCACTGTTCCAATAGCGTTGTGACAAACACTCGCGAATCAACCTCATCGTCTACGACGAGTATTTGTAAGCCATCTAACGAAGGCGGATTGTTAAATGAAACTCCCCGCCCAACCGTTGGGTGTACCCGCTCTCCCTCACTTGTCTCCATACGGACAGGCATCAGAGGAAGCTTTACGATAAATGTCGCTCCCTGCCCCTCACCTTGACTTTCTGCACGAACTGTGCCACCGTGTAGCTCTACCAAGTGGCGTACAATCGCTAGACCAAGACCAAGTCCGCTGTATGACCGGGTAATAGAACTATCAGCTTGACGAAAGCGGTCGAAGACATAGGGCACAAAGTCAGAGTTAATACCAAGTCCTGTATCGATTACTGTTATTTCAACATGGGAGTTAATCCGTTCGAGGCGAACCTGAACTCGCCCTTCTTTAGGTGTGAACTTGATTGCATTGGATAATAGATTCCAAATTATCTGCTGCAAGCGGTCTGAGTCACCGGCAACCGGGCCTGCTGCCGGATCGAGTACACTTTGGAGTCGAATAGCCTTAGCATCAGCCGCCGGACGGACGGTATCAACCGCCGCCTCAACAACCAAAGCCAGCTCAATTGGGCGGACATTTAGGCGTAACTTGCCCTGAATGATGCGGGAAACATCCAGCAAATCCTCCACCAGCTGAGCTTGTGCCCTAGCACTGCGTTCAATGGTCTCCATCGCCCGCGCAGTAGTCGCCTCGTCAAATTTGCGGGTATTGAGTAATTGAACCCACCCTAGCATTGCGTTGAGGGGCGATCGCAGTTCGTGAGACAGTGTTGCCAAAAACTCGTCCTTCATCCGGTTTGCTGACTCCGCCGCGGTGCGTGCTTCCTGTTCCGCAACGAGTAGTTGGTTGCGTTCGTCTTCAACTTGCTTCCGTTCAGTGAAGTCACGCATGATTTTAGAAAAGCCTCGTAGCTGCCCAGTCTCATCTCGTAAGGGCGTTACGATGCCACTTGCCCAGAAACGGGTGGCGTCCTTACGCAGGTACCAGCGTTCATTTTCAGCACGACCTTCTATTACTGCCGTTTCCAGTTCTTGCTTGTCTGCACCGAGTTCTAGGTCTTCAGGTATATAGATAATTGAGGCAGATAAACCGAGGATTTCGACTTCCTGATAACCGAAAATGCGCTCTGCTCCAATGCTCCAACGAATAACACGCCCGTCTGGGTCGATGAAGAAAATCGCGTAGTCTTTTACATTTTCTAATAACAAGCGAAACCGTTCTTCGCTGGTTCGCAGCGCTTCTGATGCCCACTTGCGATCTGTGATGTCAGCTACAATATACACAGCACCCGTAAAAACTCCACTCTCGTCGAACACGGGATCTGTGGTTACAGAAAACCATCGTTCACCACACCGTAGCTCCTCGTTCTCGCGACGACGGGTTTCTTGGACACGAGTTAAGGGAGTTACCTCGACGCAGCCCAGGATATCGTGCATTACCTCCTGATAAAAGCAACCCTCGATCTTTCCGAACGGTTTTTTCAGAAGATTCGTCATGGCGCTGTTAGTTCGCAAGATTCTGCCACGGTGATCTAGTAAACAAACACCATCCTTCATGGCATTGAATGTCGTTTGCCACTCTTTCGCCAAAGCCATTGCCGATTCTTCAGCCTCTCGGATGCGGAGCAAAGCTTTCACAGTAGCGAGCAACTCGATTGCCTCCACCGGCTGGGCTAGATAGCCATCTGCACCACTCTCTAACCCTTGTGCCTTGTCTTTACTCTCGACAAAACTAGCAGACAGATGCAGGACAGGAATTGAGGAAGTAGCAGGATTTGCCTTGAGGCGGTGGCAGACCTCAAACCCATTAATATCAGGAAGCTGCACGTCAAGGATAATTAAGTCAGGCGGTTGCTGCGCTACTAATTGCAGACCCGTTTCGCCAGTGGCAGCCTCTTGAACCTTATACCCCTCTTTCCGAAGCATTCGACTGACGACATAGCGGTTCGTTTCATTGTCGTCTACGTGCAAGATCGTGATAAGGGTGCGGTCAGACATGAGCAGCCTCTCCAGGCTCTAGAACTAGCCCAGCTAAAAGAAGTGCTTCTCGGACAAGAGCGATCGCTTCTTCACGAGATGAGTTTTCTTTTGAGAGAATCGCTACTGTGCTTTCGACAAGTATCGAGCGTTCCTCTGGTTCAAGAAGCTTTGAAGTATTAATAATTACTGGAATATTTTTAGTAGCTGGATCGGCTTTCATCTGTTCCAAAACCTCGAACCCGCTCATATCTGGCATAACTAGGTCGAGAAAAATGCAAGAAGGATTTTCTAGGCGGGCGTGACGGATACCTTCGTCCCCTGAAGTTGCCTCAATTATCTTAAAATTAAAACATTTTTCACGAGTGCTGCGACCCGTAAAATCGGCTAAATATTGCTTTAGTAGATAGTGGGATGCTGGGTCATCGTCAATAATCAAAACTTTTTGTAAATGCTCTTGTTTGACTAAAGTATTAAGTTTTTCAAGAAGCGATAATCGTTCTACTGGTTTCACAAAAAAGGCATCTGCACCTAAAGCACGAGCTTTCTTTTCGTTGTCAATAACAGTGATAACAACGATCGGGATATCTCGTGTCGCAGCGTTTCCTTTCATCTCTGAAAGGAAATCCCAGGTATTTTGCTCCTCAAGCAAAATGTCTAATAGCACAGCTCGTGGCTCAAACATTTGAAATGCTTGTTTTACTTGCTTGAGCGATCGCGCTGGGAAAATTTGATAGCTCGACCCCGCAAAATACTTCTCGTAAATGAACAGTGTTTCTGGGTTATCTTCTACAACTAAGACTGGATAGCGAGTCGCATCTAACTGCAAAGGAGCATCGGGTTCAGATACCTCCTCTATATCACCCTCACCCCGGTAAATGAGCGGTATGGTGGCGAAAAACGTGGAACCTACCCCTTGTAAGCTTTTGATGGAGACACTCCCTCCCAGTAACTCGGCTAACTTCCGCGAAAGCGGCAGTCCTAGACCTGTTCCTTTAACCCGCTTTTGAAGGTGAGAATTCACCTGAATAAATTCCTCAAAGATCCGTTCAGTATCCTCAGGCGCAATTCCGATACCTGTATCAGCCACCGAGAAGACGACAGTGTTTTTGTCCAGTTCAGCTCTGATGCGAACTTCACCTCTTTCGGTATATTTCAATGCATTAGAAATAAAATTTCTCAAAATTTGGGCAACCTTCCCCTCATCGGTGCAGAGTGGGGGAAAGCCAACAGGTTCTTCAAAAACAAGAGAAATTGAGGAATTATCGCTAAGAAGTGGGCGCAGCATTCCTCGAAGAGTAGCGAATAGCTCGCTAACTTCAAACGCATTCGGATGAACCACAATTTTTCCTGCCTCGACCTTTGCCAAGTCCAAAAGGTCGTTCACCAACTCCGAGAGTCCTTCAGCCGATTGACGGATAAACGTCACTTGCTGTTCTTGATCGGGTGTCAATTCACCATCCATCCGATCTAGCAGCAGTCGAGAGAGAGACATAATCGAGTTGAGCGGCGTGCGAAACTCATGGCTCATATTAGACAGGAAGCGAGTTTTAAGTTCATTGGCTCGCTGTAAAGAAACTGCTTTTTCGTCTAACTCGGCATATAATGCCACAACACCCCGATTAGTATCCTCTAGCTCGCGATTGACCTGCGCCAATTCAGCTTGACGCTTTTCGAGTTCTGCTAGAGTGCGAAGCAGTTCTTGGTTTTGTTGCTGAATTTCCTCAAAGGGATTTTGAGACCCTCGCATCGCCAACTCATCAGCAATTTGCGCCAAGCGCTTTGCTGTCAAGATCGGTGCCCGCTTTGGCAAGGTTTTTTCCATCAGCACCTCTGTTCCCTGCCCTGGCGTGGACGCGATATGAAACCGATCCATCAGCCGCTTGGTGCCAATAATGCCTAAACCCATTCCGGTTTTTGATTTATACTGCCCATCCAGAATGCTCTTCAGATTGGCGATACCCGGCCCTTGGTCACGAATGCATACCACCAAGCTCTGAGGCAATTCGCCTTCCACCCGAAACTCTATTTTTCCCCCACGGGTATATTGGAAGGCGTTGCGGGCAATTTCCGATACAGCAGTGGCAATGCGCGTCTGATCCTGAGAGTCAAACCCCAAAGCTTGAGCAATCTGGCGTGCCTGCTGACGGGTCATCACGACATCTTGCTCAAATCGTATTTCTATCGTAAGAAGATTGGTCATTGGTCAATTGCTAATGGCTAATCGCTTGTTATTTATTATTCATCAGCCCCTGCTGTACTCCTTTAGCCTTCAGTCTTCTTCGCGAGCAACCAGCACAGTGATGTCATCGCGACCTCGGTAGAAATCCCGGTACAAAACTCCAGCAATCAGGCTGGGATGTCTGGTTATGAGACCAGCATAGCGATCCAATCGCCACTGTGTACTCAACCCATCGGAATGCATCACCAAAAGCCCTCCTTGAGGCCACTGATAGACAAATTCCTGGATTTTACGGACTTCATGCCCCACAGTGCCATTGTGGGAAACCATGCTGTAGCTTCCTGCGGGAGAAAAAACGCTGCCAGCGATATTACCAACTCCAGCAAAACGAACGACAAGAGTTTTAAAGTCTACTTCTGCGATCGCTAAAGCAGCTCCACGAGTACTCCGCAGGGCTACGTGAGCCGCTTCAATAATCTCTGCGGGACTTTTGCGGACATTCTCTCGAAATATCTGAATGGCTTCTAAGGATGCCTGGGCGGCTAGAGGGCCGTGACCCAAACCATCTGCGACTAATAGCAGACTGCGACCGGGCTGTTGGTCGGTTGCCCACCCATCACCCGATACCTCCTCCCCTGCCATCGGGAGGCACACCACGCCAATCTCTAGATTGTTGGTCGATTGGTTTGCCACTTCTGGGCAAGCCCAGAGGTGACTTAATAAAGCTGTACCCACGTTGGGAACAGAATGAATCTCAAAAAAAGCAGAAAGGCGGCTAACTGCCCCCAAACCATTTCCAGGCGTCCCTGCTGTAGAAAAACCGTCGCGCAGACACTCCTGGATATTGCTGATCCCTGGCCCTTTGTCCAAGGCTAGGATTTCTATACCCGTTATCTCGTTTTTGCTTAAAGGCTGTAGCAGCAACAGACCGTCTTTAGCGTGCAGAACCAGGTTATTGGCGATCTCAGTAACGACAATACCAACCTGCCCCCGCTCAGTTTCGTTGAAGCCGAGACGAGTCGCGATCGCGAGGGCTATTCGTCTCGCTTCACCAGCCTGACTAGACTCTAAAATGGGTAAGGCGACGGGAGCATTCATAATTAACTCACTTCCACTTTGTAATAGTGACTTTTGTGCCTTCTCCGACACGGGAAACGATATTGAATTCGTTCACCAGGCGCTTTGACCCACTCAAACCCATCCCCAGCCCGTTTCCGGTTGTGAAGCCATCTTTTAGCGCCAGATCGATATCCGGAATTCCTGGCCCACTGTCTTCAAAAGTTAGCCGCAGACCCCGACGGAGTCCCTCCTCTAGGGCTTCGAGTTGCACCGTCCCGCCGCCGCCATAGTCCAGGGTGTTGCGTGCCAGCTCGCTCGCCGCTGTCACGATTTTAGTCTGGTCTATTAGGCTAAAACCCAGTCCTAGGGCAAACTGACGCACGGCTTGCCGTACTAGCACAACGTCTGCCGAAGACTGGATGCTTATCGTTTCAGACCTCTGCAAGACCATCTATGCTCCCCCTAGGAGAAGCCTCCAACGATTTATGCAGGAGGGACATTCCCTTTTCAACGTTTAAGGATGTGCGAATGCCGGTTAAGGAGAGTCCCAACTCTACTAAAGTGATGGCGACTGCTGGCTGCATACCTACAACAACCGTTTCAGCATCAAGTACTCGCGACATCTTGGCAATATTTCCCAGTATCCGTCCAATAAAAGAATCAACGATCTCCAGTGCTGAAATATCTATCAGCACACCACGGGCACTTGTTTGGCTAATGCGGTCGGTCAGGTCATCTTGCAAAGCGATCGCTAGGCGATCGTGCATATCAACCTGAATCGTCACTAGCAGGAATTCACCCATTTGTAATATGGGGATACGTTCCATAAAACTCCTTAAGTGCGTGTTTGGGCGCGAGAGATCGTGGCTCCAGTTCGCTTCAGCGCCAAAGCAAATGCGTCGCATAGAGAAGCCTTGGTGATCACATCAGCCAGATCCACGCCCAAGTAGACAATCGTTTGAGCAATCTGGGGCCGAATCCCGCTCAGGATGCAATCAGCGCCCATTAGACGAGCCGCAGTGACTGTCTTAAGTAAGTGCTGAGCGGTGAGAGTATCAACGGTGGGCACTCCCGTAATATCAATGATGGCGACTTCCGAACCCGTCTCTACAATCTTCTGCAAGAGGGACTCCATCATCACTTGGGTGCGGGCGCTATCGAGGGTGCCAATGATGGGTAGGGCTAAAATGCCTTCCCACAGTTTCACGACCGGCGTTGAAAGTTCCATCAGCTCCTCTTGTTGGCGCAGGATCACTTCCTCGCGGGCTTTCTGATAGCTCTCAGTTGTCCAGAGTCCAAGCTTGTCCAACAGAGTCGTAACTGACCAAATCTCTTCCAGAAGGCTTTCGCTATCCTGTGCAAGTTCTAGGCGCAAGCGGCTGAACAAAGGTTGCTTCAAAGAGAAAACAAAAGTTGCGGTTTCTGTTGGCGTGAAGCCTTTCTGGCTGCGCGATCGCGAAATCGAGCCAAGCATCTCGCGCACGCTACGCCATTCAGTCGATTTAATGTCGGTGAAGTTACCCTGCTGGACAGATGCCGAGAACAAGTCCAGGAATTCTCTGCATTCTTCACGCAGCTCTATTTCCTTAATTAGGTCTTTGCGGATACCAGCAGTTATTTGCTCTGAGATCCAGTCTGTTAGCAGTTGGGATTGATCGGTTTGGAGAATTTTCGGAATCTTACTTTTGCCGCTCAAGTCCATATTAACGGCCCCTTGTTTTAGCCTGTATTTGGCAAATTATTGTACAAGTCAACGATTTAGGCTTTTCGGCTAACTAGCTCAGTGGAGCCATTGAACAGCTTTCGTTGCGAGAATCCCTAGATGTACTTTTTTATCGTTAAGAAAATCTAGTTGACGAACTAGGCAGTATGAGGTAGTCCCTGAAAGGCTGATTGACCAAGATTAATTATAAGGATAAGGCGGGACAAAATAAGTACGTGTTACCGAAGTTTCACCGTCACGTTCCTACGCTTATGGTTCGCCCTAAAATCTGCAAGCCAGCCTAGAAATCATACCCATCATCTAGGCTAAAGGTTGCTGAGTGCTTCCTGTTGCGTTGCGTAATCAACTGTAATTGAAGCAAGGCGATCGCGCGAAGGCACCCTATAAACTGCTCTGTGACAGTTACACAAGTCCTAAGCAAGCATCTTCACGTCTTCGCACTCGCTACAAGCCCTCTATTGAGAACTTTTGTGCTAAAGCAGCAGTGAGAGTCAGGAAGTTTTGAGAATCTCGAATTGTTAATTGCAGAGGATGAGTGGGAAAAATATTAGTAACCCACTTGCTTATCCACTACATTTCGCAGCGGTAAACCAGCTTGATAGCGGCTCAAATTCTCCAAAAACAGTTCTAAGGATCGCTGGTAAGTTTGTGGCGAATCTGCCGAACAGTGGGGTGAAATAAAGACGTTAGGCAGCGACCAAAAAGGACTATCTGGCGGTAAGGGTTCTGCGGAAAAAGTGTCTAATGCAGCGCCTGCAATCCAGCCTTCTCGAAGAGCAGTCAGCAATGCAGCTTCATCAACGATTGCACCTCTAGCAATATTAATGAAAAAGGCAGATGGACGCATGGCTTGAAAAACTGCTGCGTCCATCGTGCCTTTCGTCTCCGGTGTCAGAGGTGTGCTAACGACGACATAATCAGCTTCCGGAAGCAGCGATCGCCATTCGGTTGCACTCACGACTTTGTCAAACTCCGGTAGCGGTTCGGGATGGCGACGGCTACCCCAAACTCTCATGCCAAAAGATGACGCACGTTGCGCGATCGCGACGCCAATACTTCCCGCACCAATAATTAGCAAAGTTGCATCCTTCAACTCTTTCAGTTTTATGCCTCTCCCCCAATTATGTTCAGCTTGAAATGCTTGTAGTTGAGGTAAATTTTTCGCATGATAGAGCATAAACATCAGGACAAATTCCGCAATCGGAATTGCATGAACCCCTGCGCCATTCGTGAGCGTAATCCCCCGTCCCAAAAACGTTGGTGTCAGAATGTGATTTACCCCGGCACTAGGGGTGTGCTGCCAACGCAGCGCGGGTGCAGCCGCGAGAACTTTATGCAAAGTAGTTGGTTTTAGCAGAATCCAGTTGAAATAAACTTCAGCATCGCTGGCATCGCCGTCAAGATTGCCCTCACTATCCACACGTACCACCTGTAAATTGGGAGGTAAACGCGGCTCGATATCAGATGCAATTTCGGTAGGGATTATTAGTTTCATATTTGGTCTGATATCGGAATGAATTCGCCATCCATCGCGTGACCGCAGATGGTTGGGTGACTTCTGGACTATGTATGCGGGAAGTAGTGGGAAGTGACGACACGCAAGGGTTTTAGTCTTTAGGCTGTGTTTGATTCAACCGCAGATGGTTTGGTAAGCTTGGGGCGGGAATCGCAAATAGTTTGGTGTAAACTCTCCGATATTGAGGAGAGTAATGTTTTCTGTCGTTGCAGAATTCTGCACGAAATTCGTCCTACTTAGTCTCCAGTAGAGGAGAGTGTGTACGCCAAACCATCTGCGATCGCGACTCAGGAACACCTAGTTTGAGATGTTAAGCGCTATCTCTAAGAAACTTTGGGCAAAAGTTTCTTAAAATTTCAGGAACTTCCGCGAACATTTGGCAGATTGAATGGACGCACAGGAGGGGCAGCCGCCGCACCATAATTTACTCGGCAGCCAATATTTAATATGTTGGCTCCACACTCAAGTGGTACGACTTCGCCACCTAGCATGGCGCTACAGCTAACATAACCATCATTGTTCGTGTCCTTAATCATGCACTCAATCGGTGTGGCACGCGCATGGCTAGACCAAGACCTCATACCCATCCCTGCAATCATGTGCTGCCAAAAGAAACCGAGAACAAACAAGCCAAAAACAACAGCAATGACTGCCGTAGCGATAATCCCGACTCTGGTTTTCCAATTGCTGAGAATTCCTCCCGGCTTGAGTTGTGGAGAATTCTGTACGGTGGGAGCAGCATTGGTTTTTTCTGGTACTGGTTGAGTTTCAGACATGGTAATGCTTCTTTACTCAGTAAGCCGCCACTTTGAGTGGCTTACCTAAAGTCTACAAAATGGCGCAAAAATAGGGGTGCGATGTATAAAATCGAGTGGCAACAGAAAGAATCAAATTCTCTTGAGGATTTCTAGAGAGCGATCGCATCCCACTCTTACTTCTACTGAGTGTAGGGAATCTCTATCCGCAGAAGCATCTTTTCGCGTGGTTTCTTTACCCCGTTAGTCTTTTTGGCAGTCATCACCGGCGAATGCATCGTAACGAATGCATCGTAACAACGATCATTGGATCATCCGCCGACAGAAAATTGAAATTTATCAGTTCCACGATGAGCGCTACGTTTTAGTTCAACAGAGCCAATTTTTCCCTAGATTTGACTTGAATGACATCTTTAGCGAGTGCATTTCTGAGGCAGACTAATTGGGATCTGGCGCGATTGATAAATTAAGCGATCGCTATCCTCACCAATGCTGAAATGCGATTGCTGCCTTTGGCGTAGATATTGGACGGAAGTGGGCGTTGGCTTACAAGAGCGTCAACCCAAGCTACGGCGGTAGGCGATCTCACTAAAAGTTTAAGGCAATTGTCATTGCATAGATTTAGGTATTAGTTTTAACTTTACAGCTAGATTTTTGACAGCTGGTTTAGATAAAACTAATTCTTGAATATTTTTTCGATCCCAACGAATAACATGAATATATGAATGAATCTTTTCCCAATCTGATATTTCATCTCTACAATTATTAGCTAAATGACTTGAAACAGCAATAACAAAAACTGAAGGCTTGAATTTTTCTGCCCAAGTAAATGCATTTGAAAGATGTACCCAGTTTACGCCTTTTTTAAAGTGCTTGGCTTCAATAAAGTAGAGTTCTTCTCTCTCTTCATCCAAGCCACCATTTATTTTGAACTTAGCCTCTATATCTCTGCCCTTACCACCTGTTCCAGTTCTCCAATCGATATAATTTGGATTATAAGACTTGACTAGTTCATACACAATTTCTTCAAATTGCTTGTCATTAATAGCAGTCCAATTAAATCCATTTGCTTTTGATTTTGATTGATTGCTTTGACGAATGTTATGTGTATTAACTTGGTAATCTCTTTTTGCACCGTGTCTATTCCATGCTTGAATTACTTCGGGAGCTTCGTAGCCACATTTCTTGATCCAATTACAGACTGTGCGCTCGCTAACACAACATATAGCAGCAATTTTATAGGTTGACCAGTTCAATTTCTCATCTTCACCCATTGCCTCTAGTAGGGATAGTACCTTCTTAACAGTCCTACCCTTATCGTCATTTTTGCGTGGATAAATATACGGGTTAGAATGAACATCTACTAGGATAGTCTTCTGTCCCGCTAATTCAGCAGCTTTCAAAAGATTAATACCGTAAATAAGTCTGTAATGCTTGCCATCAAAAAAGCATATAACTGATGGATAATCGTCACCATCTCGCATAACTTTGGCAAAACGTTTAATTATACATATATGTTGTTTTTCCTTAGATTCAATATCACTGTCAGTGCGAATCATATCTAATGAGACGGATATTTCTTCTGATTGCGTCATGGTAAGATATTTCTGCAAGATCAAATCTTGATAGTAATGTGTATGTTAACAAACAGGTAATTTGCCTCTATTTGCTCTTCTACCGTCTTAGTTGTTCTAACTTGAAAGCCTATTTTTACAGCATTTCCTGCCCTAACTCCTCAATAGGGCGTGTTCGACCATGCTCTATACTCTCTATTCGTCGTTTGATGCCTGTACTTGTCTCCATTTGAGAGAATGAGGAGCGATCGCACTCTGGTTAATCTTTCTTTTTTTTACCTTTTTCCTTTTCTTTGTCCTTGTGCTTTTTCTTTTTGTCTTTACCTTTACCTTCAGTTTGTTCGGCTGCTCGTAAAATCAAATTTCGAGCCACAGTTTGCGTACCCGTATGCTCGTAGTAATTGGTTGACATATCTAGGAATGCAGCTAGATAATCCAACTTACTATCAGCCGTATTCATAAACTGTTGTAAGTGCCCCAAAACATTTTCTTGTGTTAACCCGCGAGATGCAACAAAGTTATTCATCCAGCCGTTAACTGAGGCAAAACTCTCACCGATGAAGCCTAATTTTCCAGCCGTAGTACCGCCAGGGATTGCACTGTTGATACTCTGATAGGTAGTATTTCCTTCTAATTGCGAAGGATTGACCTGGCTAAGAATAGATTGAGCTTTGAGGATGAAGTTGGGGCCAAGCGGAATCAATGCATCAACAGCAACTAGCGCAGCCATTCGCATTATGGATTCGTTGTGATAGTTTCCTAAAGAAGTTCTAAATGCTTCAATGCTGGTAGGAATGCCGTGCAACCGACAAAAGGCAATCAACTCGACAACCAGCTTTAGGGACAAATCAATCGCTTGTACGGTATCCGCTTTGGGAGTAAGCTGGTTTAAAAAATTCAGGAAGCTAATTTTCTCGCCAACTTTGTTCGCTAGTGCTGCTGCACCAATGGCACTATCAGCACGGTCAATTGTTTGGTAAAGCCATAAGGTTTGTTGATAACTCTGGGTTGGATCGTTGTACAGCGCGATCGCTCTTTCGCCAATCTCCTCAATCAGACCTTTGTCGGTAACACCTGTCACCGCACGGATAGTATTTTCAAATCCCACCAAGTTTTGCCACTCACCAGGAACGACATAATCGAGCGATCGCAGCATATAAACGGTCATGCTGCTGGTTGGCAGGGTATCCACCAATTTAGAAATAGACTGACTCACGAATTTAGTTCCTTTTTAACTAGATGCCTACCTCTTTTTATCCTAATTTTTAGGACGAAGTACCTTTTACAAAAAATTACAAAATTAAGGTGAACTTGCCAGCGCGATTGCAACACAGCCCATAGATTACGCTAAGCGTTGAAACTAAACTTTTGTTTTATTCAACTGCTGCTGGAGCGCAAATTATTTGTTATTACTACCGTTGGTGAATGAATCCTCGGAGTGAAAACCAAGCAACAGCAGCAAGGGGAAGGACAACACTGATACCAATAGCAGCCCCTTTCAATCGTTGTATCGAGAGTAGATTTAATTTGATGCCATACACTGTTACCACAGTGTTTGTCCATTCTTCTAGTTGATTGGGAGAACTGGTAGGAACCAGAACCATAATCGAAAAAAACAGTGCCAGATAGAAAGCTAATAACGCCGCTCCACCACCAACTAGCCCTAGAATGACTTTTTTGAGTATCTCAAGAACTTCTTCCATAATCTAAATACTCGAAATGAATCGGAAATCCGTCACGTCCCCTACGATAACGAAGATTGTACAAAAGCGATCGCGCTTTCCCAATTAACGGTCTGATGAAGCAGGGAGCGGATAAATAGCTCTTTTATAGTCCGAATTTCTTGTTCTTGGAGGTGCTTCGCCAAATGCGCCGCATAGGAGGGTCTATTCCTTACAGAAGTCGTTGCGAACCAGCGGTCAATTAAGGCGGGTGTAATATGCATGGAGGTTTGCGATCGCTCCTCAGTCACTTCAACCACCAATCCCGCCGACTCGAAAGCTTTTCTCAAATCAAACGCATCCCAGTTAACCATTGGATCTGAGGTGTCGCTGTAAATTGCCTCTTCCGCTGCCACTAATCGCTGGTATAAGTCGGCATTGGGCTTCGACTTTTCGAGCAAACGATAAAGTCGTTGCGTGTGGCGTGGCACTGTTTCTGCAAGTACCAAAACTCCCGACTGTTGCAGTAATTGGGCTAACCATTTGGCTGCTGCTGCTTTATCCGGTTCGTGGATAAGTGCATTTCGCCCGATGATGCAGTCAAATCGGATATCAGAGGATTGGGCAGCTAAAACCTTTGGCAATTGGGTTAAGGTAGCACTCAATAGGACGGGACGATTGAGTTCTGGAAGCGCTACCACTTGCTCTTGGAGTGCCTTTGCTTCATCAGGAGTGCGAGTACAGGCATAAACGCCACCTTCTGGCACCCGACGCAAAGCTTCAAAGGTGAGTAAACCACTCCCGGCATTTAAGTCCAAAATGACATGGTGACGCTGAAGTTGAGAAAGTGTGAAAATGCGATCGCGTACTGCTTCCAATTGCTCACCCACCTGACTCAACGTGCGCTGCAACCAACGGTCAACTGTGCGGTCAGTTGGTCCTGTTGTTAGCACTTCAACGGGTGAGACAAAAACACCTTCTGCCACCGCTTCCAACTGCGCTTCTCGATGACGCGCCACCTGCGTCTTAATTTCTCCTTCAAATCCCTGTGTTGAAGGTTGATAAAACACCTGTCCCTGCAAACTACTCGGTAAATACTGTTGTGCTACCCAGTGGTCGCGGTAGGCGTGAGGATAAAGATAGCCTGCACCATGTCCCAATCCTTTCTTGTCCCGGTTGGCATCTTTCAGGTGATTGGGGACTTCCGCCTCCCGTTCCTTCTCAACCACCGCTAGCGCATCAAAAAATCCCATCGTGCTGTTAGATTTGGGCGCATTGGCGAGATAAAGCGTGCCTTGAGCCAGGTGATAGCGTCCTTCTGGCATTCCCACCCACTCGAAAGCACTCGCGCAGGCATTAACGACGACTAAGGCATTAGGGTCAGCGAGTCCCACATCTTCGCTAGCTAAAATCAACATTCGCCGGAAAATGAAGCGGGGGTCTTCCCCGGCATAAACCATCTTTGCTAGCCAATATAAAGCTGCATCCGGGTCAGAACCGCGCAAGCTTTTGATAAAAGCACTAATCGTATCGAAGTGGGCGTCTCCTTCCTTGTCATAGAGTACAGCCCTTTGCTGAATCGATTCCTCCGCGACAGATAGCGTAACGCGAATCGTTCCAGTTTCGTCGGGGAGTGTGGTTTCGACGGCTAATTCCAAGGCATTGAGTAAGGAACGGGCATCGCCATTAGCGACATTGACCAAATGTGCGATCGCATCCGGCTCTAAGATTACAGATAGCTGACCATAACCGCGTTCTAAGTCAGCGAGTGCCTGTTCGAGGACGCGGCGTAAGTCAGCTTCATGGAGGGGCTTCAGCTGAAAGATGCGGGAACGGCTGACAAGAGCTTTGTTAACTTCAAAATAGGGATTTTCTGTGGTTGCACCAATCAGAATCACCGTCCCATTTTCCACCCAAGGAAGCAGGGCGTCCTGCTGAGATTTATTGAAGCGATGAACCTCGTCAACAAAAAGAATCGTGCGCTGAGTGTGTTCTTTTTGGCGTTTTTGAGCGGTAGCGATCGCATCCCGAATTTCTTTTACCCCAGAAAGGACGGCATTAATCGCAATGAAGTGAGCGCGGGTGGTATTGGCGATAATCCGAGCCAGAGTTGTTTTCCCCGTACCCGGTGGGCCAAAAAAAATCAGGGAAGAAAGCTGGTCAGCTTGAATCGCACGGCGTAACAAACGCCCGGAGCCTAGGATGTGGTCTTGCCCGATAAACTCATCAAGAGTACGTGGGCGCATCCTCGCAGCCAGGGGTGCATCCTTTTCCACTAATTGTTGGCGATGCTGGTCGAACAAGCCTCTCTTCACCCGCTAGGAATTGCCATCTGTCAGTATAGACTAACCCATTAGACCTCCCCAGAAATTAGATTTCGGCTCAAGTCGCAAAAAGGTTTCTGGCTCTTTGAGAGTTGTCACTTTTCGTCGAAACTGTTGCCGAACACTTGCGGAATTTGCATGAGTTTGGCGCTAAAGGAAGGAACGCTAGCCCGATTCTCGTAGGTACCATCCGCATCCGTATTCCCTCTCTCCAAAGCATCTCTCTTAAGACGGATTCTCCTGACGTAGCGACTCAGATTGAATAGAGAAGACCGTGTATGTATACGGATGGCTGTTCATGAAGCGCGACGGCACAGGCAAGTTTGTTAGCAATTGGAACTCAGAGACGAAACAACGGGTTAGCCTATCTCTCACCGATACAGCATGGCGATCGCTCGATCAAGAGGCTCACAGGCGAGGAATTTCTCGCTCTGAAGTCATTGAACGCTTTGCCCGCACTCTTGAAAGCGAACAGTTGTTCCCTGCCCAAGAAACTGAACACAAGGTTGCAACGATTCTTGAAAGCATTACAGATGCTTTTGTCGCCTTCGATCGCGACTGGCGCTACACCTACGTGAATCGGGCGGCGGCTCAAATCCTGCACAAAACGCCAGAAGAGTTATTGGGCAAGGACGTTTGGAATGAGGTTTTTCCTGAGTTGGTCGGTGGCATTGCATATCGGGAACTACATCGGGCAGTGGCACAACAGGTTCCTGTTTCGTGGGAAGAATTTGGGGAACCGATCCAGTGTTGGATAGAGGCGAATGCCTATCCCTCGACCGCAGGGGTAGCCATTTATTTTCGAGATGTTAGCGATCGCAAGCAAGCGGAGGCAGAACGAGAACGGTTGTTGCACGAGCTTGAAATTGAACGCGCCCGATTTGAAGCCGTATTGCGACAAATGCCTGCTGGAGTCATGATTGCTGATGCGGCATCCGGTAAGTTAGCTCTGGCGAACGAACAAACCAAGCAAATTGTTGGGTATGGTTACGAACAGTTGCTTGAGCTTGAGGAATATGCACCCCTGATTCCCTGTGAAATCTTTCGCTTAAATGGTCAGCTCTATGCCCCTCATGAGTATCCATTGGTGCGATCGCTAAAAACAGGTGAGATCGTTACCAACGAACAGATAGAAATTCATCGAGATGATGGTAGCCGCGTCTTCATTAACGTCAACTCAGCACCGATTTTAGATAACCAAGGGCAGATTGTTGCAGCCGTTGTTATCTTCCAAGACGTGAGCGATTACAAACAGGTTGAACAGGCATTCCGAGAAAGCGATGAACGCCTGCGATTAGCACTGATGGCGGCTCAAATGGTTGTCTGGGATATGGATTTGCAGAGCAATCGAGTGGTGTGTTCTGCTAATGCGCTAGACGTTTGGGGTCTTTATGAAGGGACGGGAGAAGAGTTTGTTGCGCTCATTCATCCAGACGATCGACAACAGGTGCTCCAAGCGACGGCAGGGGCAATGGCTGGAGAACAGCCCTACGCACCGGAGTATCGGGTAATTTGTCCAGACGGCGTTGTGCGCTGGATCAACAGTCAGGGGCAAGTCTATCGGGATGAGACGGGGCAAGGAGTTCGCATGATTGGTGTTTCGGTTGATATTACAGAACGCAAACAGATCGAAGCAGAACGCGATCGCCTTTTAAAACGAGAACAATCTGCCCGACTCGAAGCCGAAACCGAACGCCAGCGGTTGCATGACATCCTGATGCAATTGCCTGCCATGATTGGAATTGTGAAAGGTTCCGATCTTATATATGAATTTGCCAATCCAACCTATCTGCAAGTGGCTGGGCGCACTTCAGATATTATCGGCAAATCAATGCGGGACGTTTTCCCGGAGCTAAAGGGACAAATTTACTTTGAAGCGCTCGATCGCGTTTACCGGACGGGAGAACTGTTCATCGGAAATGAGTCGCCTGCTTACTGGGATCGAAACAGCGATGGCGTGTTGCAACAGGGATTTTTCAACTGCATCTTTGCGCCTTGGCGGGATGCTGAGGGAACCATTCAGGGTGTGTTGATTTATAACATTGACGTGACAGCCGAAGTTCAGGCTCGGCAACAGATTGAGTCACTGCTGGCAGAGCTACAGGAAAAAGAACGACAGCAGCAGTTTCTGATTGAACTGAACGATGCGATTCGTGCCATTCAAGACTCGAAGGAAATTATGTGGCGGGTGGTTCACTCCGCAGGAGAGCACTTCAATGTCACTCGCTGTACCTACGGTGAAATTGATTCCACTCAGGAATACGTCATCGTCGATCGCGACTATTGCAATGGTGTCATCAGCATCGTTGGTAGCCATCACATGGATTCGATTGGTCGTGAACTCATTGCTGAATTAAAGCA
>NZ_JAMPKB010000096.1:0-16285 GCF_039961925.1 Trichocoleus sp. DQ-U1
TTTCTTGTTCGTATGCTTTGACTACTTTTTCTCGAAAGTCGATGGAGTAAGGTTTCATTCTACCTGTTCATGCACTGACCTCAATGTACTCTATATACCTGCAATCTGCTGTAAGATTAAACTTTTATCTATCCACCAATCTTTTTCTGCATAAATATTAAAAATTTTCAGTCTTTTTTTTATATAAATTGTCTAGATTTAATCATAAATCACTCCAACGATTAAACCGCAAATATTTGGTTGTTATTATAATTCAAAGAAAGCCTTGATTAATTTTCATACTTGTTAAGCGGATGTTTCATTCAATAAATCCAGACAACAATTTTAGGTTGGACGGCGTTTACACTTGTCCAGTTTGTCGGCACGGTGAGATTGCAGCAATGCCGTTAATGGAGGCATGGGCTTGTAACTTTTGCAATCATATTTTCACTGCCGATCCGATTCAACAATCTGTGAAAATGGCAGATAGCGCATCACCAATAACTTGGCGCTGGAATGGTCGAACTTGGCAAGGTGCCCATCGTAAGGGGAATGAGTTGGGTTGGGGTGTTGGGTTGGCAGCAGTTGCCTTAGTCTTATTACCGACTACCCTTGTTGCCTTGTCTACCTACTTTTTCCCCCCAATACCCGGTACTCCCTTATCTTGGGTGCCTACTCTTTGGATTGGGTTAACCTTTTTAGCTCATCTTGCTTTTGTCGTAGATGTTGTTGTTGAGTATTATCAATTCCCAGTCTTTGCTTACGTCAACGCAATCCGACGACATCTGTTAAAAGGAACAAATTTCTAAGTTGCTAGGACTCGACATTGTTCAACTCAACCTCAACAGTTCGTTTCCCCACCGTTACGCGATCGCCGGAAACTAACTGTCGTCCTCGCCGGGTTTCCAGGGTGCCGTTGACTAGAACAAAACCCTGTTGAATCAAAAGCTTAGCTTGCCCACCCGTCTGCGCCATCCCTACCCACTTTAAAAACTGATCGAGCTTAATTGTGCTGTCATTTACCGCCATAAGAAGTGTTGCACTCCAACGTAACCGTATTATGCTGAGGGCTAATATAGCAATCCTAATTGATATGGGAATAACAGTTTTTGGGTAAGTGGTAAAAAGTTTTAAGTTGGAAAAGACTTGCAGCGATAGCGTACAGCCCTTTGGGCATGAAAACAGCGAAGCGAGGCGTTAGCCTAGCGCTGACTTGTCACTTCGCGTCTGAGTTTTGAATGAAAAAACTCTTTTGCTGCCTCAGAACCCAACCGAGCGCTACAGATTTACCACTACCAAAAATTTCAGCAGTTGCGCCAAGCTACATTAACCGACCAGAAAAGGAGGAGTGGATGATCGTTGAGAAGGATGAACTGCTGGAGCGATATGCGGCGGGAGAACGAGATTTTAAAGGTGCAGACTTAATTGGAACCGATCTTAAAGGCGTAAATCTGAGTCTAGCGAACTTCCAGGAGGGATCGCTCAGCGAAACTGACTTGAGTGGAGCTAACCTGAGCCAAACCTCTTTAATGGAGGCAAGTTTAGGCACAGCCAATCTCAGTGGAGCAAATTTGAGCGGGGCGAATCTTAGTGGAGCGAATTTGTTTCGGGCAAATCTCAGGGGTGCCAATTTGAGCGGGGCAAACTTGAAAATGGCAGATTTGACAGAAGCAGACTTGAGCGGGGCAAACTTGGACGGAGCAAACTTTTGGGGGGCTTACCTGACGGGCGCGAAACTAGACGGTAGTAACCTGCCAAAAGACACTTATTCCTGAAGTTTCTGAATTTACTGCCGAATCGGAATTTCGATGACGAACTCGGTTCCCTGCTCTGGTGCTGAATTACACTTCAAAACGCCGCCGTGTCTCTCAACGATGATTTGATAGCTGATTGACAAACCCAGCCCCGTGCCTTTACCAGTGGGCTTTGTCGTAAAGAAAGGTTCAAAAATTCTAGTGCGTATTTCTTCGCTCATTCCGGGGCCATTGTCGATAATCCGGATACTTGCTTTTCCGTTGTCGAGGACATCGGTACGAATCCGAATACAAGGCAGGGGAGCTGGGGAAGAGCTGAGCAAGGAAGAGTGTAGCATTTCCTGTGCGCTGCCTCTTCGCGCCTCTGTCTCCTCCAGGGCATCAATCGCATTAGAAATGAGATTCATAAATACTTGGTTGAGGAGTCCGGCGTAACACTCTATGGATGGCAAATCGCCGTATTCTTTGAGAATGGCAATCCCTGTATTGACTCCTCTGGATTTCAAGCGGCTGTGGAGAATTAGTAGCGTGCTGTCAATGCCTTCGTGGATATCAACTGCCTTCATCTGGGCTTCGTCAATCCGCGAGAAGTTTCGCAGGGACTGGACAATTTGCTGAATGCGGTCAGCCCCGATTTGCATGGAGGATAAGGTTTTGGGGAAATCCGAAATTAAAAAATCCAGATCGATTGCCTCAGCTTCCTCTTCAATCTCAGGCACTGGCTGGGGATAATGTTTGCCATAAAGATGTAGGAGATTTAGCAAATCTTGGGCATATTGATTCGCATGAACCAGATTGCCGCAAACAAAGTTGACTGGGTTGTTGATTTCGTGGGCAACCCCAGCAACTAACTGCCCTAGACTAGACATCTTTTCACTTTGGATCAGAAGCGTCTGGGTTTGTTGAAGTTCGCACAGAGCTAATTGCAGATGGTTCGCTTGTTGTTTGAATTCTACTGCCGATGCTTTTAAGGCTGCTTCAGCAGATTTTCGTTCGGTAATGTCGGTGACGAAGCCTTCGCAGTAGAGTAAGGCAGCCGCGCGATCGCATAATGTATGACCGAAGCACTGCTCGTCCTTAGTGTATGCCACACTATAGCTGCTTACCGTTTCGTATTGCTTTGCAGATCGCAGCTCTTGGCGTACCGCCCGTGCATTTTCCGAAATCCAGATGATGCTGCCGTCTTTTCGATAAACCTGAGACTCAAACCCACTCACCGAACCGTGTTCTTGCAGTAAATACAGAAATTCGTCACGCCGATTGGGATCTACATACAGCTGGCGCTTGATGTCCGTCAGATGGGCAATTAGTTCCTCTGGTGAAGCGTAGCCGTAAATCCTTGCCAGTGCTGGATTGACGCTAATGTAACGCCCGTCCGGAGTTGTCTGGAATATCCCCTCGACAGCGTTTTCAAAAATACTCCGATACTTTTCCTCTGCTTGCTGCAAAGCCTCTTCCACCTGCCGACGCTCGGTGATTTGCTGCGCTAGTTCTCGATTGGCTTGCTGCAACTGCATCGTTCGCTTGACAAGCTTTCTCTGGACTTTTTTCCACCGCTCCACCCAGCTAGAAGCATCAATTGGCACATTGTCACGGCTTAGGAACATGGGACGTCTCAGAGTTTAGTTAGCCAATACTCGTAGTATGAAACCATCCGAGAAATTACTGGGTGATAGCACTCGCGTTTGAAGTGTGATCTTTTATGTGATGATTTGGTGATATAAATCCATTTTATTTGTGATGTAGATCGCTGAAATTACGGAGACAATTGTTGTATCTGGAACGTTATTTCAGTCAATTGCGATGTGGGGAGAAAAATTGATACTGGGATTTCGACTTTTTATGAGTAGATTGAAAACGCTTAGTTTGGTTGGCGCGATCGCGATTATAGGGAGCGGCATGGAGTTAAAAGCGATCGCTGCCCGGTTAACAAATTGGCGATTTGACCCAGCGCTGAATCAGTTAGAAATCACTCTGGATGAGGGAACGACGCCGCGTTATTTTCTTCTGGCTCAACCGTCTCGGATTGTTCTGGATTTACCCAATACTCAAGTGGGAACGGTGGAAACTCAACAAAGTTACTCTGGCCCAATCCGCCAAATTCGAGTCTCTCAGTTCGAGGCTGGCATTACCCGAATAGTGCTGGATCTCGCACCAGAGGTAGTTTTATCCCCCCAACAAGTGCAATTGCAAGTAGAACCTGGGAATCGCTGGGTATTGCGTCCCCTGATTGCTGACGTTCTCGCTCCAGAAGTAGTGCCTCCCAGCAGGAGCGGGGTTTCTCCGTCCCTGCCTCCCCCTATCTTCCCAGAGAAACCAACACCGGGTGTCGTGAGCGTGCCGTCTCTGACTAACTCAAGTACGCTACCCAATTTAGCGCCGCCAACGGTTCCTCCAGGGAGAATTGCGACGAATAATCCTGTGTTGGTGAGCGTACCTCCTCTTTCTGGCGCGATCGCTACAGCACCACCAGTACCCGTGAGACAGCCTCAGTCTTCCTCTGCCACCAGAGTGGTTGAATTTGGTCAACCGTTGCCAATGGAGGAAAATCCCCCCCCAGTGCCTGCAAGGAGAACCAGAGTAGCCCCAGTACCTTCTCTAGAAGCGGGTGCGTCTGTGCCCATGTCTATACCTGCCACACCGACAACCGCCGCACCGAGAACCACCGCCTCTCCAATGGTTGTCGTGCCGCCCCTACCTAAGACGGCGACGGTTGTGCCCGATCCTTCCAGCTCCACATCGGCACCGATACAAGCGCCAACGGCATCTCTAAATCCAGACATTCTGCTGCCTTCTGGCACTCCGCTGAGCCTGCGTTATCCGGGCGACAAGGTTTTAACACTGCGAGATGGTGTCTCGCGCCAGGAAGTGTTGCTGCTAGAGGAAGAAATACGCGATCGCACTGGTAAACTTATCGCCCCAGTTGGTACGCAGGTGATTGGACGCTTTGAGATCGACCGACGCGGCAGTCGCTTTATTACCCAAGCGATTAGCCTGGGTGGACGCAATTTTCCCCTTCTCGCCCAATCAGACTCCCTAGACGGCAACCGTCAAGTTTCACAGAACCGAGTTGTCCGGAATTCTGCCATTGGCGCTTTAGCCTTAATTCTATTAGGAGGCTTTTCAGGCGTCGGTTTGTTGGGAGGCGCTGCCGCCGGTGCTGCCACCACCTATCTGACAGCTCCTCAAACCGCTATTATTCAACCGAATCAAATACTGCAAGTTCAGCTCAGCGAAGATTGGCGGTAAAGTGAGTTGCTAATGGCAAACAAAGGCGATCGGTAATGGGTTATTGGAACGAACAAATCCCGATTACCAATCCCGATTACCGATTAGCCATTAGCCATTCCCCTTAGAAATTATTTGTTTCTGGTGGCGGTGCGCCTGCTCCTGGCTGATTCAGGAAGAAATTCTGGGCACCATCATTCTGATAGATGCAGCGGATATCTGGTTGCCCGTCCAAACTGCCGGTATAGCCAAAGGTGTTCATCCGGTTCTTGCAATCCCGCACCTGATCCGCTGTTACCAGCTTTCTTTGTTCCAAAATAGACCAGTTGTTACTACGCAAAACACAACCCGGTCGCATATTGGGCTGCGAAACGTAAACGTTAAAGGGATTTAGGGTTACATAGACGCGAGTATCCATCACCATCGCGCTGGCTCCAAACTGCACGCAAAGCTCAGGATTCGGCGCAGCGCGGTCAATGAAATCACGCGATGCGACGTTTTCTGGGCTAAACGTCGCCGTAGAGCTAAAGCCAATCCCTACCCCGATTCCCAGAACGAAGACGCCGCCGATCAAAGCGATGGAAGTGTAATTGAAAGGGGATGATTTAGCGGATTTAGGGGCACTATAGGGAGTATCGGCAGGGTATCTAGATTTACGTTTCATCGTCGCTTAGGTAATTTCACGCCTACTGGACAGGGAGTAATCAAACTGCTCTCCTTCCTCCCAGTATGGCTATAGATTGTGCCGCTAGGCGGAAGGGAAGAGAAGGGGAAAGAGGAAGGGAAAGGGGCAAAGAGGCATCGAAGAGTTTAAAACTACAGTTTCCCCAGCTACCAGAAGCGATGCATCGCGTCTCTACAAGATTTCTTGCAACTGTAGCTGCTTTGCCTCCCCAGTGCTTACTCCTCGCTCGCTAAGTTTCTACTTTCATTCAACAATTGGGAGTAGGCATGGGCGACATCTTTGAGATGTTGATATTCTTCTTTCATTCGTTGATACTGCAACTCAAAAGCCAGATGTGAGACGATAAGCCGATCGGGATTGTACTCAGCTACCTTAACTCCAATTAAAGCCTCTCTAATTAAACGAACATATATTTTTTGTAACTGTTCGGCTTTCCTTAACAGCTTTTCAACCTCAAGTAAAGCTTTCTCATAGGTAGCTACTTGGACAGAATACACATCAGAGGTAGAGACTAAATCGGCTAAGTCATTAATTTTACGATATTGCTCCTCAAGTACGGACATTTCTGGCTCTAATTGCCAGTGTTCGTGAATGATGGGAGCTAGTTCTTTGATGGTAGTCAGCTTTGGATCGTTCGTTTTAGAGTTTTGCTCAATCACCTCCACATCATTGAGGGGATGCCAGGAATAAATATATTCAACATCCCCTTCAGGCGTCAGCCTGGGAAAGACAACTTGGACTCTATTCTGACGCCTAACCATCAGCGGAATTCCATAGTTTTTCAGAGGTAAGCTGGGGTACTTCTGTTCTGCACCTTTCACCAAAACAACACTATTATTTTTAATTTGTTTAATTTTGGCTTTCCGTTTTTCATTAACCAGATAGGCAATGACCAAAGGTACAAGTATTACAAGAATGATTAGAAATCTTTGCAGCACAGCGATCGCCTCCAACCTCCATCTGTTGCACGGGAAGGTAGTCGTTGATTTATTGTGACTGATTTTGCCTTCGACTGACGAGTGTAGGAGGAGCAGGGGTGCGGAGGTACAGAGGTGCAGAGAGAGGCACAGGGGAGAGGTGCAGGGGAGCGAAATCTCATTGCCTCCTCGCCTCTGCTTGGCTTCTGTCTCAAGCTAGGTGGGGACTGGATTAAATGTAAAGTAAAAATTAAGCAGTTCTCTGTTGTTGGCTTGCATCTGTGAAATCACAAACGTCGCTACATCTGGGCAAAACCTTAAAAAGCTCCCAGTTTCAAACTCTGATTGCCGATAGTCTCACCGTTTTTTGGGGGGATTGGTTAGATTTACGTGTCCGAATTGTGCAGGTGGCGGCGTCTGGGCTAATATCGCCTCTGATTTACATTCTGGCGTTTGGATTGGGGTTGGGTAGTTCTATCAAGCCTGGTGTGGGGATTAGCGGTAATTACAATAACTATCTGGAATTCATTTTGCCGGGGATGGTGGCGCTATCGTCGATGGTGATTAGTTTCACTGGCACGACATTTTCCATCTGTGGCGATCGCTTGTTCTCAAAAACTTTTGAAGAAATGCTGCTGGTACCAGTGCATCCTCTCGCTTTGCACTTAGGAAAAATGCTAGCTGGTGTGGTGCGGGGATTAATGACGGCGGGTTCGGTGATTTTAGTGGCGGTACTCTTTACTGGCAAGGTTTGGAGTTTTTTGAACCCTTTGTTTCTGCTGCTGGTCGTGCTGAATTGCGCGGTGTTTGCTGGGTTGGGTGTGATTGTCGGTTTAAGCGTGCGATCGCTCGAAGCGGTTGGGCTTTACAATAATTTCGTTATCATCCCCATGTCGTTTTTGGGCGCAACTTTCTTCGATCCTGCAACTCTCCCGGCTGCCCTCAAAGTAGTCGTCTATCTGTTGCCTCTGACTTATACCAGTATTGGCTTACGCGCCGCAGCTTACTTGCCAATGTCGCAGTTTCCCTGGTACTCGGTGCCGATTTTAGCGGTGATGGCGATCGCGCTTTCCTTCGTTGGTGCTTATCAATTTGCTCATCAACAAGATTAATTGGTTCAGGAAGGTGGACAGTGCCCACCCTTCCTGAACTAATCAGCTAACGAGAATTGCGTCGAAAAGTTTCAGAAGTTTCAAGTCCTCAAAAGCCTGGAAATCGCGGTATTTTTCCAGCTCATGCTTGCTTCTCGGGAAAAAGATACCAAGCCCCGAAAAATTTTCATATTCTGGAATAGGGCGAAATAATGTACCATTTTGTTTTACTTTATAAATGATTGAATTATTTAAAAAATCAACGAATTCATTGTATCTATTTTGATTTGCGCCTGACTGATTAGTGATAGTTTGAAAAAATGAGACAACATCGACAAACCGTTCGCCCATATACTTATAAGTTGTCAGGTTGCTCAAATTTATATTTTTTATATTAGCTGCCAGAACTGCATCAATAAGCGGATTAATTTTTGCAGATAGTTGCGTGATAGCACGATTATTGATAGCGGTATAGCTATGGTACATATCGCTAGATTCAAACTCCATAATCTTTTCCGCTAGCTGTCCTCCACTAATTTCTGGTTGACGCCCCAAAAAATTAAATAATTGCTCGTAATAATAATTGGGAACACCTAGCAGTAATTGGGAAGAAAGAGTATATTTCGCTGTATCTCGAAAAGTATAGTTGGCTTCAATAGTTCCTTTATTGCAATTTTGAAAGAAAACTAACTCCACCCGCTTGCCTACTTGCTGATTAAAATTTGCGATCAGACCGCTTAATTTTTGGATATTCATCCACTGAGTTTTTAAATTCAAGCCTGGTTCAGGGTGTTCATCTGGGCTAATTTCATCTAAACGACCCCCATGTCCTAAGAATACAATTGCCCATTTTTTAGCTTGAAATTGCGACTTAGCCCAATTAAGGTATTCAGAAAAAGCTTCCTCACTGGCGCTGTTTGCTGTATTTAAGCTTTGAGTAGAAATATTTCCTTTAGTAAGGATGTTTCTTGAAATTTTTTTAGCTCCGCTAAAATCAGATTGTATCGCTACAAGAATATTGTCGCTTTTTACACTTTTTGCAAGCATATCCATAATAGGAGTGCCAAATTTTGAAAGGTCGTTATCATAAGGCATCCAATATAAAAAAATCCATTCGTAGAGTCGCTTATTGCTCATGCTTGTAGCAATAATATCTGGCTGATTTTGACTGAGTAAAATCAGGTTTCCTAAAAAGGATGCACTACCTAACGCCGAATACTGAAGCAACTTTCTGCGCTTCATAGAGCTAGTAACTCAGTAGATTATGGATGAATGCTTCGATGTTAACCCCTGGCAAAGCAAACTCGCAAGAGCAAGCGACACCCTTTCCTTCGTCGGTGCTTACCAATTTGCTCATCAGCAAGATTAAATTTTGAACTGCCAAAATGCTAAGGATGCTCAGAAGAGGATTTAATTGCGATCGCTCTGTTGACTCAGCCTTTACCTCAACCGAGTCGCTACCTGCACTCGGCTAGTGGAGTGCCATCTTTGGTCTCTCCAGATATCAAAAACATCATTGTTTCGACTATCAACTCGATGACATCCCATCCAATGCTTGTCATCTCTGGCTCGTAAAAATGTTGCAGCCTTGACTCGAATATCATTATGCCATGTATTATCATCAACTTTCCATACCTGGAAACAATGATGATTTATGCTATCAAGTTTGCAAAATCTCATCCAATGGTTGTCATCTTTACCTTGTAACATTAAGGCTTTCTGAGCAACAATTGAACCATTTTCAATTCCAGCTTTAACAGATTTAATCTCCGCAAAAGCCGCATTAACGGTGTCTTGAGCAGTCTTAGATTCTTTGTGAGCATATTCAGCTATTTTTTCGGCTTGTTTTACTGCATTCTCCAAGCGTTCATTGGTAGCCTGAAGTTCTGCTTTTATCACAAGAGGCTCTGCTTTAATAGCTTGAAGCTCATCTTTCAGAGTTTTAATTTCTGTCTTACAATTTTGGATTTCTGTTTTAGCAGCCTGAAGTTCTTTTTTCAGATTTTCCTGAGACGCCTGAAGCTCCTTTAAAATCTGTAGTTCTGCCTGAAACTGTTCGCGTGTTCGTTCTAGTTCTGCGATCGCTCTTTCGTAGTACCCCAGTGGCGTTTTCCAGTCACCAGCACCAGCTTTACTCATAAAAAACCTCTTTCTTATTTTATGTATCCTCTTTATCTGTCAAAAATCGCTGCGACTTCTCAGGTTTTAGCACAAGAGGATCGGTAGAATCATAAGTCTTGATTGTTTCACGCCAAAACTCACAAAGTACGCCATATTTGAGCCAATCTTGAATCGCTATCCTTTTCAACTCTGGAGCTTTCTTGACTAAAGCAGCCATCATCGCTGCATTGTGTTGAAGTTGCCCATAAATTTTCAGTACATCGTCAATAGAACTTTTCTCATTCAACTTGCTCAATTCATAGCATTCGCTTAGTTCATAAAGTTCAATATCCGAAAGCCTAGCACCCGGCTTCAATCCAATTTTGAGCCTCTGTCTACATTTATCAAAAGGATTCGGCAAAGCGTGAGCTAAATGCTTCTTTAACTCATTCCGAATCTGTTCAAGTTTCCCGTCTATCGCTTCGTCTATCTTATCTACAAGCTGATTAGCATCTTTAAATAATTTTTCTTCTAGCAAATTAATTTCCGCCAACATTGGTGCGATTAACTTGTTATTAATTTCTCCGGGAGTAAATTGACTACCTAACTTTAAGGCTTCCATTACTACTAAAGAAATTTGGTTGATTCGATTTTCTAAATAGTTGTCAGCTATTCTGATAGTTTCTCTTACATCTCTAAGCGCTGCTACTCGCACTTGATTAATGTTTTCTAAAGCATCCTTTACTTTTTCATCACTCTGGTTGAGTAGAGATTCGATATCACCTATCGTCTTAGTTTCTAATTCCTCCATTTCATTTTTTGCTTGTTTGATTCGGTTTTGAGCTATGTAATCAAGCTTGTCAGCTAAAGGATATAGTTTTTCATCAAACAATTCACCTATTTCTTTCCCTGCCGATTTTACGAAATCCTGCGAAACGTTTTTAGAAGCACGTTCTAATTTTTTAATAAAATCTCCAAAGAGCCATCCCAGCATTTCTCACCATCCTTGCACCGCTGAGCTAGCAGCAAACTTCATCAAAGTCTATCGCACTAGCTGCTTTTGCGATTTCAGTACAAATACTGAAAAACCCGATTTCTATAAGAAACCGGGTTTTTAGAAACGCGATAAAACGACATTTCTACACAAAATCAGAGAGGGTGCTAAAATGCGTCCAGCCACTTATCGATAATAGAGTTGATAATGCTAACCTACACATTGAAACGGAACAGCATTACATCGCCTTCTTTGACAATATATTCCTTCCCTTCACTGCGGACTAAGCCTTTTTCCTTCGCAGCATTCATGGAACCAGTTGTTACTAAATCTTGGTAAGCGACTGTCTCCGCCCGAATAAAACCGCGCTCAAAATCAGAGTGAATGACGCCTGCTGCTTGGGGTGCTGTCATTCCGGCGTGAATTGTCCAAGCGCGAGTTTCTTTAGGACCAGTTGTAAAGTAGGTACGCAAGCCTAAAAGTTCGTAAGTGGCGCGAATCAGAGATTTTAATCCGCCTTCTTCCACTCCAAGAGAACCCAGAAATTCAGCTTTATCTTCTTCTGGCAATTCGACTAGTTCTGCTTCCACTTGGGCAGAAACAATGACGACTTGGGCATTTTCTTGGGTCGCAATTTCCCGCACTTGTTCTACATATTTATTGCCGGTTGCCAAATCATCCTCAGAGACATTGGCAGCATAAATAATTGGTTTACCTGTGAGCAATCCTAATCCTTTGAGCGCTTCAGCTTCTTCTTCATTTAAGTTGGCCCGCCGCGCTGGTTTGCCCTCATTTAATAAAGCGCTCAATTTTTCTAGCGCAGCGAGTTCAATCTGTCCTTCTTTGCTGGTACGGGCAGCTTTGCGAGTGCGCTCAATACGTCGCTCTACTTGAGATAAATCTGCTAAAGCCAGCTCCAAATTAATAATGTCAATATCTCGCGCTGGATCAACAGATCCGGCAACGTGGATAATGTCATCATTCTCGAAACATCGCACTACATGAACAATGGCATCAACTTCTCGAATGTGGGACAAAAATTGATTACCCAGTCCTTCCCCTTGACTCGCACCTTTCACTAAACCAGCAATATCCACAAACTCAACCCGTGTCGGGATAATTTGCGCCGAACTGGAAATATTAGCCAGGGCGTTTAACCGTTCATCTGGCACCGACACGACACCAACATTGGGTTCGATGGTGCAAAAAGGGAAATTGGCAGCTTCAGCCTTGGCATTGGCAACCAAGGCGTTAAATAAGGTAGATTTTCCGACGTTGGGAAGTCCGACAATTCCGGCTCTAAGCATCTTAGTTCAAGAGGTAAAACTGGGTAGAATCAATTAGATAGGTTCAGGAATCGGTTGAGGAATCGGACCTGGAACCGGCTGGGGAATGGGCGCTGGCACTGGCTCTGGCACAGGTGAGGGAATCGGCTGGGGAACGGGGGCTGGCACTGGCTCTGGCACAGGTGAGGGAATGGGTTCTGGTACAGGTCCCGGTACGGGTTCTGGTACTTCTGGCGGCGATCCAGGAATCGGATTAGGCTCCGATCCGGGGATCGGGCTGGGGATGGTTGGTTGGGGGATAGGATTAGGACTGGGATTAATCATGGCGATCGCATTGAACAATTTAACCCTATCAAAATAGGTAAGAACGCATAACAATGACATCCCCCGGAATAACGACATTCCGCAACACTTACACTTGAAGATTCATCCAACCGCATCCAAACTCATTACTGTAGCAGGTATTGAGAACGCATTAACTCGTCTGCGATCGCTTTTCGATGCAAGTTGAACTGCCCCTACGAAATTGTTGGGCAGAAACGATCTATCCTAAACCGGCAAAGGCAAAAAGCGCTCGGATTTTCTCCCCCGCTTACCTTCCGGATATCACCGATTTTAGAAAAATTTCCAGCATGGATTTTATCCCAGGGTCTCAAACAACTACCCCATTAGTGGACGCCCTTCAAGCGTGCGCCAAGAAGCATCATGCACCCTTTTACACGCCCGGACACAAGCGGGGGCAAGGAATTTCCCAACGGTTAGCGGATTTGCTCGGAAGCGCTGTGTTTCCAGCAGATTTACCAGAATTACCGGAGTTGGATAACTTGTTTGCCCCACAAGGCGTGATCCAAGAAGCCCAGGAACTGGCAGCGGCAGCGTTTGGGGCAGAACGCACTTGGTTTTTGGTCAATGGTTCGACTTGTGGATTAATGGCGGCAATTTTAGCTACCTGTGGTGAGGGAGACAAAATTATTCTGCCTCGGAATATCCATTCCTCGGCAATCCACGGCTTAATCCTTTCGGGTGCGATTCCGATTTTTGTGAATCCAGAATACGACCTAGAGCTAAATATTGCCCACAGTATCACCCCATCGGCGGTAGCAGACGCCCTGCAACAGCATCCGGACACCAAGGCGGTGATGATGGTTTACCCGACTTACTATGGCGTTTGCGGGGATATCAGAGCGATCGCGCAAATTGCTCATCAGCACGGTATCCCTTTGCTCGTAGACGAAGCCCACGGTGCCCATTTTGCCTTTCATCCAGATTTGCCCACTTCTGCCCTCGCCGCTGGAGCCGACTTAACGGTACAATCCACCCACAAGGTACTGGGGGCACTCACCCAGGCATCAATGCTGCACGTCCAAGGCAATCGAGTTAATTGCGATCGCTTGAGCAAAGCTTTACAACTGTTACAGTCCACCAGTCCCAGCTATTTGTTGCTGGCTTCGCTGGATGCAGCGCGTCAGCAAATGGCATTGCATGGGGAAGCGTTAATGGCGAAAACCTTACACTTGGCGGAGGAAGCAGCTACCCAAATTAGTCAAATTCCCGGTTTATCTGTGTTAAAAACTGCCAAAACACCGGGTTTTGTTGCCCTTGACAAAACGCGGCTGAGTGTTAAGGTTTCTGACTTAGGTTGGACGGGGTTTGAAGCGGATGAAATTCTCCATCAACAGCTAGGCGTTACGGCTGAGTTACCATCGCTGCACAGTTTGACTTTTATCATCAGTTTGGGAAACACTTCATCTGATATTGTGCAGATGGTATCGGCACTCCGAATTTTAGTGCAAGAGCGATCGCCCACCACATCAATAGCCCCATACCTGGATGTCTTCACCCGGTGGAAAGCTGAATTTCTTCAGATTCATCCTTCATCCTTCGTGCTTCATCCTTCCATCTCTCCCCGTCAAGCATTTTTTTCCCAAACCCAAACGTTGCCGGTGGAAAAGACTGTAGAACGCATCAGTGCCGAACTTATTTGTCCCTATCCACCCGGAATTCCCGTGTTGATGCCAGGGGAAGCGATCGCTCCCTCCGCCTTGGATTACCTGCAACAGATTCTCGCCTTGGGTGGAAGTATTACGGGTTGTAGCGATCCGACCCTCAAAACGTTAAAGGTTGTTCGCTAATTGGAGACAGGCTTAAACTCAAAACTTAGACGCGAGCGATCGCGTCTCTACTACTCAAAACTTCAGACGCGATCGCTCGCGTCTCTACTACTCAAAACTTAAAACTTTCTATGTGGCCCTACGTAACTCCTGGTATCCCAGATGACCTCTTCGAGCGGTTGCCCGGTATTCCCCTCAGCAAGCGCGAGGTGCGGTTGCTGTTGATTTCCTTACTCAGACTCAAACCCGATTCTGTGTTGTGGGATATTGGCGCGGGAACCGGCACGATCCCCGTAGAAACCGGCTTATTGTGTCCGAAAGGTCGAATTATTGCCGTAGAACGCGATGAGGAAGTGGCAAGTTTGATTCGTCGTAACTGCGATCGCTTTGGGGTTCGTAATGTCGAAGTCGTTGAAGGAAGCGCCCCAGAGTGCCTAAAAGACTTACCCGTTCCCCCCCATCGGGTTTGCATCGAAGGCGGACAACCCATCAAGGATATTCTCAAGGTCGTTTGGCAATACTTAGAACCCCAAGGTAGGGTGGTTGCAACGGCGGCTAATCTAGAAAGTCTCTATGCCGTTTCCGAAGGCTTCGCCGAATTACAAGCTCGAAATATCGAGGTGGTTCAATCTGCCGTCAATCGTTTGGAAACGCGAGGCACCCATCAGATCTTTGCCGCAGTCAATCCAATTTTTATCTTGAGTGGCGAGAAACTGGATTAAAAATCTTAATCTAAAGGCTAGAGCAGCATTCTTGACGATTGAGAACACAAAAATTCCCGTTAAGATGCGTACCATCAAGAAATTTATTTTTTGTCGGGATTGACGAACGGTGTCAGGAGAAATGAGCAGGATGCTGAAAAAAAGCGTTGGCTTTATTCTAAATTAACGGCACCAATTGCCTAAATCTGTTTTAGATCGGTTAAAGTGTGCAAAAGTAATTCTTAATCTTATTAAGACTAGATTAACTTCGTTGTTGCGGTCTCAAGAGCGCATCTTATGCCTTGGTCTCGTATTTTTAGTGGAATAGTCGCGATCGCTGTCGCCCTCCTGATGCTCTTTTTTGGAGGATGGTTCTTTACAGTTGGTCTGTGCATCATCGTCTATCTCGGTCAGTTAGAGTATTTTCAGATGGCGCGAGCCAAGGGCATGGCACCCGCTGGCAAAACTACTCTGGTAGTGAGCCAAGTTCTGTTAATCACAGCGTCTCTGGCACCAGCCTTGACAGATGCCATGTTTCCCCTGGCAGGAACGTTGATTTGTTTCTATCTTCTGTTTCAGCCCAAGCTTGCCACAATTGCCGATATTTCCGCCTCTATATTGGGGTTGTTCTACGGCGGCTATCTGCCCAGCTACTGGGTGCGCCTGCGCGTCGGACTCGCTCCCGCGATCGCGATTGCAGAGCCATTGAATGGCTATTTGCCCGCTTCCTGGCACGAACTTAGCACTTTGCCCCAAGGTTTGACGGCAACGCTTTTGGCCTTCCTCTGTATTTGGGCTGCTGATATCGGTGCTTACATCTTTGGTAAATTCTTTGGTCGCACGCGCCTTTCTGAGATTAGCCCCAAAAAGACTGTCGAAGGAGCTGTATTTGGGGTTCTCGGCAGTGTGGCAGTGGCAATCGCTGGAGCTTGGTATCTGAATTGGCCCAGTTGGCAGTTCAGTGGCTTGGCTTTAGGGCTGCTGGTTGGGATTGCGAGCTTGCTGGGAGACTTAACGGAGTCGATGATGAAGCGAGATGCTGGGGTAAAGGACTCAGGGCAACTGATTCCAGGTCACGGCGGCATTTTAGATCGGGCTGATAGTTACGTGTTTACCGCTCCCCTGGTGTATTATTTCGTCACGCTCTTGTTACCTTTATTACCCCGCTAGAAAAGTCTTTCTACACGATTGGGGCAATTAGTAAGCAAAGCTTAATGGTGAAAATCTCTTTTATAGCAATCGCCAAGGTAATTAGGACGACAAGCATAAGACATGCTCGATTGCATCTCGCAAACAATTAAACTGGTCGAGTTGTTTGCGGATGCGGCTCTTGAGCCAAGACCAGCAGTTCTCAATTTTGTTGAGGTCGGGGGAGTAAGGTGGTAAATACCAAAGTTGAGCACCAGCCGCTCGAATCAACTGCTCAATCCGCCCGCCCT
>NZ_JAMPKB010000097.1:0-16243 GCF_039961925.1 Trichocoleus sp. DQ-U1
CATCGACAGAGCAAAAAAGTTCTTCTAGACTAAGCATGGGACGAGCCTGTAAAGCTGTTGTGTGATGACTTTTAGCTTACTCGCTTGTCCCCTCCTTATCCCGAACTCAGGTTAGGATAAGAAGCAAGCGATCGCCCTCTGAGGACATCGGGTTGAAAGCCAACACTCCGCCCTCCAAACTCGCCACAATAGAATCGAATAGCGCTGAACACGAAACGCCTCAATGGAACTCACGAACAACCTACCCAAGGGGCCAAACACTCCGCGATCGCTGCGGTTAATGAAATTTATTTTTCAGCCCATCAAGTACCTGGATGATTATGCGAAAGCTTATGGTGACACCTTCACCATCCAGGGAAGCCAGGGGACTCCGATTGTGTATTTCAGCAAACCCCAGGACCTGCAAACGATTTTCACTGCTGATTCCAGTCAGTTAGACGCCGGGAGGGGGAACAGCGGTTTAGAGTTTTTAATGGGAGAAAATTCTCTGCTACTGCTGGATGGCGATCGCCATCAGCGCCAACGACAGATGTTAACCCCTCCCTTTCACGGGGAACGGATGCGGGCTTACGGTCAGATTATCTCTGAAATCGCCGAGCAGGTGATGAATCAATGGACGGTTGGCAAACCCTTCAACATCCGTGCGTCGATGCAAGAAATCACCCTGCGCGTCATCTTACGGGTGGTGTTTGGACTAGATGAGGGGTCGCGTTTGGAACAACTACGCAGCTTAATCGGTTCAACCCTGGACTTGATGACTTCCCGCTTCAACTCCAGCGCCTTCTTTTTTGAGTTTCTTAAACAAGATTTAGGCGATTGGAGTCCTTGGGGTCGGATGCTGCGCCAAATAAAACAAATTGACGAACTGATTTACGCTCAGATTGCGGAACGTCGAGCGGAAGCTAACCCGAATCGGCAAGATATCCTCAGCTTAATGATGTCTGCTCGTGATGAAGCAGGTCAACCGATGACGGATGTAGAGTTACGCGATGAGTTAATGACTCTGCTTGTCGCCGGACATGAAACCACCGCTTCTGCACTGACTTGGGCTTTGTACTGGGTTGACCAATTACCGCAGGTGCGCGAAAAACTGCTCGCCGAGTTGGACTCTATTGACGCCGACTCCGATCCAAGCGTTATCACTAAACTGCCCTATCTAACGGCGGTTTGCTCTGAAACGCTTCGTATCTACCCAATTGCTGCGAATACCTTTGTTCGGGTTGTGCGATCGCCCATCGAGATATCCGGCTACAAATTGCCCCCAGGAACGGTTATCGTCCCCAGTATCTATTTAGCCCACCATCGGGAGGAAACTTTCCCACAGCCGAAGCAATTCAAGCCAGAGCGCTTTTTAGAACGGCAATTTTCTCCATACGAGTATTTGCCTTTTGGTGGCGGAAATCGTCGCTGTATCGGGATGGCATTTGCCATGTATGAAATGAAATTGGTTCTCGCGACAATTGTGTCGCATTTTCAAGTGTCGCTCGTTAATAAGCGTCCGGTGATTCCAGTGCGTCGGGGTTTGACTTTAGCCGCACCGGAAGGAATGAAAATGGTTGCAACTCCTCGGCTAAAGAAGCTTGTAAATACTCCAGTCTCGGTGTAATTCGGTTTTTGAAAACTTAAAATCAAACTCCCTCAGATCATCTGGGGGAGTTTTTATCGATTTATTGCCAATGAACATGGACTAAATAACTTACAAAAGTCCCAATCTGTAGGGGTATGGCAATGCCATACCCCTACGCCGGAAATGGGGGGTTAATCAACCCATACTCCTAAGCGCCCAATCCGTGTCAATAGATGTAACTTAATAGCTGTCTCCGCCTGCAACTTGGTCGCTATCAGTAGGCACGCAAAAGTCTTGATCTAGGGAAGCATCGCGGATGGCTTGCCACTTACAAATGAGTTCAGTACCGCTGATATCGCTAGTGATGTATTGCTCAACGGCTTGTTCCAATTCTTGTGGGGTTTTGGGAACGGGAACAGTACAGATAAGTTCTGGCATAAGACAACCTCTGCTGATAGAACGGGTGCGCGGTAAGACCGTATAAGTCATATTTTAATGACATTTTCAGTAAAAAGTAGCTAAAGTTACATTTTTGAAACATGAGTTAGAGTAAGGACTTGAAAGTCCCCAAGCATAAGCGCGATCGCGTTTATGGATGAATTGCAAATGACAAGCACAGTTTGTCAAGCGATCGCTACTCGCTCAGCCATCTTCCAGAAACTTTGCTACAAGGAGAAAGCGGCTGGTGATAGCTCTAATCGGAGTTTCTGGGGATGTTCATGAAAAAGTTGTGGATGGCTACTGCTAAAGCAGCGATCGCAAAGCCTCGGCGCGTCCTTGCGCTTCTCACGCTCTTCAGCGTTTTGGGAGTTCCGAATCCGGCTTCGGCACAGAATTTTAATCAAATTTATGTTTTTGGAGATAGCCTCTCCGATGTTGGCAATGTATTAGAGGCTACCAACGGGCAATATCCTCCAAGCCCACCCTACTTTCAAGGACGCTATTCCAATGGCCCTGTTTGGGCAGATTATCTCGCCTCTAAGCTGAAATTAAAATCCAGTACAGAGACAAACTTCGCCTATGGAGGTGCTACCACAGGCAATTCTAGGCAGATTACACCCGGATTGCTGGCACAAATCGAGAGCTTTAAGGCAACCCATTCCTCGGCTAACCCGAAGGCTCTGTATGTTGTCTGGGCTGGTGCGAATGATTACCTAAGAGGCGCTACCGACTCTACCGTGCCAATCAACAATTTAGCGATCGCGGTGAAGTCCCTCTCCGCAGCAGGCGCAAAAAATATCGTAGTTGTTAACTTACCAGATTTAGGAAAGCTTCCCGGCACACGCACAACTCAACGTTCCGGCTCCCTCAACGTTTTAACAAAGAAGCATAATTCTGGATTAGCCACATCCCTCAACGGTTTGCGTCAGCAACTCAACTCTGACATCAAAATCACCTATCTTGATGTCAATTCTCTTTATAATCAAGTCACCAACAATCCAAAAAAATTCGGTTTCACGAATGTAACCAACGCCTGCGTTAGCAGAGCCAAAATATGTAACAATCCAAACGAATATTTATTTTGGGATAGCATTCATCCCACGACTGCCGCCCATAAGTTATTTGTAGAATTAGCCTTCCCAGCGCTAAAATCTACGCTCGAACCTCGCACAGTTTCTAGCTCTCAAACCACGGTTGAACCTACTATCGCAGTAGGCGGGATTATATTATTAGGTGCTGTTGGTGGCGGATTAATCGTGACGCGC
This sequence comes from Trichocoleus sp. DQ-U1, assembly GCF_039961925.1. Taxonomy (NCBI): domain Bacteria; kingdom Bacillati; phylum Cyanobacteriota; class Cyanophyceae; order Leptolyngbyales; family Trichocoleusaceae; genus Trichocoleus; species Trichocoleus sp. DQ-U1. The sequence continues at coordinate 3,274 of NZ_JAMPKB010000097.1, forward strand.
ATTCAGGGGATGAAAAACAAATCCTAAGAAGCGATTTGCCCTTTCCTGCGTGGCTAGTATAGGAAGGACGCGATCGCGTTAGCATCGCTAACTTGTCAGTTCGCATTTTTCTCTTTTGCTAAGGGCTAATAATCTCCAACACATTTAGCGATTAGTGCGGTTCTCAATGAACGTGCAATATATATTGTTTGTAAGGACACGGCAATGCCGTGTCCCTGAGAGTTAACAAGGTAGAGACTTCAGACTGAAGACATCTGCAAAAATACCATTCGGCTTCACGACTCTATTCTCATCCGGAGAATCATAAACCACCATTAGAGAATTTGGTTGCCCTAAACAGGGAAACAGTGCCAACCCTTCCGCATGATCGGAACCAAATCTGAAAGGCAGATCAAACAACACTTCCAAATCTCCCTCTTTCTGCCAAGAGATGCTGTTTTCATCACGTTGTAAGGCATTTTTCAGGCGGAAGACTCTCAGCGCACCTTCTAAATCCATCGTGGGTCCCGCTAGAACGATCAAGTCTTCACCATCCAGACATAGTTCCCGGACACCTAACCCATTCAACTCTACAAAATGTTTTTTGTATTGCTTCCCATCTTTGCCAATTTTCTTCAGCGTTAAAATTCCTGGCTCTGTTTCTGCAACTTCAACCTCTAAAATAATTGCCCACCCTCTCAGTACAGGGCCTCGCAAGCCGATAAAAATCCTATCTCCCCGAATCGCTAAGCCTTCGATATCAAATCCATTTTCTTTAGAGGGGATAGAAGTTGTTAGAAATGCCCCTAGGTGCCTATCTTGTTTGAGTGCTTCTATCAGAACGTTACTATTTCCTATTTTTTGCAGACAGGCTGCTGTCAGTTTTTTATCTGACTGTTCTGGGTGAGAGACTGATTTAACTAATTCACCTTTTACTACAGGAATTCGGGCAAGTAAATAACGGTTTGGTTCAAACTTTATGGTTGCTAGTTTATCAAGATCCTTCTCAAGGTCTTTGCCCTTTATTTTTTTACGCTTTGTACTGTGGGAACCGATGAACCAAAGATAATGGTTTGTATAATCCATTCCCTCAATATCGATTTCGCCTTCCGGATCGGCTAAATCGATAAAATCTTTTACAAAAAATTGCTGATGTTTGCCGAAGATATATGGCTCGACAGGGGATAATCGCTCAATCGTTCTCGTTTCATCAGAACCTACCCACAAACTGCCATCAGGTGTCAAAGCAGCCGCTGATAAATCTTGACTAAGAGGTTCATCAGCTTTGCCGTTGAAGCGAATGAGTACGCGGCTGAGCAAGAAACTTTCTGGCATAACGGCTGCTTTCCTAAAACGGTTTGGACTCGATAGAAATCACTGCCAGCATAGCTCACGCTTGACTGGTTTTTACCCTCTACCGGAAGACAGAAGTTTTGGAAGTATTTGAGGAGGCAAACTGGAAGGTAAGGCGATCGATGCTCACCCGACTATCTTGAGAGTGCGATCGCTTAAAGGCTATTGATCAACTCCGCCGTATCATTCATTGGTTTATTTACCTTTGTGCTGACTGGATAAGTTGCCATTTCTTCTGCTGAATATGGACGCAACAAAGGCTGTAATAACTCCGGCTTTTGCACCTGTGAATCCAACCACAAATCATAATCTTTTGGATCGAGAATGACTGGCATTCGGTTGTGAATCGGGCGCATTACCTCATTGGGTTCTGTTGTCAAAATTGTGCAAGAATCTATTTCCTCACCATCCTCTCCTTCCCAATGCTCCCACAAACCAGCAAAGCCGAAAGGTTGTCCATCATTGACGCGACAATAAAATGGCTGCTTTTTCCCGTCTTGCTGCTTCCACTCATAAAAACCATCCGCTACTACTAAGCAACGTCGTTGTTTAAAAGCTGCCCGAAAAGCCGGTTTTTCGGCTACCGTTTCCACCCGTGCATTAATCAGTTTTGCTCCCATTTTTGTATCTTTTGCCCAACGGGGAATCAGCCCCCAATGCAGCATTTTGAACTGTCGTTGAGACTGTTCTGGATTTTGTAAAACTGTCTGTACTGACTGGGTGGGCGCAATATTATAACGAGGCATCAGGAGTGGAACATCATTTACCTGGAATGCTTGGGCGATTGTCTCAGCGGACTTACTTTGGGTAAATCTTCCACACATACTTCTATCCCATGTGGTAAATTACAAATTTGCAAGCTTATTTCAATCGAGCAATTAACACTCTAACGGTCGAATAATATATACATCCTATTATAACAAATACCAATAATTCAGTAAAATTGTACGGCGAATACTTTACGTTATTTTATGGGAAAACAGTTATACTGCATAACCTGTGATTAATAATTCAGATATTTTACCCCGTTTTCTAGCGTTGGAATTAATCATTCTGGAAGCTGATATCTCATAAATATTAAAATCGCTGTAAATTTCTCGGATAAACAGACAGTCAGAATTAGAAAGCATCACTTTAACACCCCGATTCGCCAGTTCTACAAAGACATCCCTAAGCCGAATTTGGTCAGCTTCATTAAAAGAATGACGGCTATAGGCGGTAAAGTTACTGGTAGAGCTTAGAGGATAATAAGGCGGGTCAAAGAAAACAAAATCTTCAGCGTTTTCCGCAGATTGTAGGACAGCTTCAAAAGGTTTAACATCAATCAGGGCACTCTGAAGTGCAGCGGAAACTGCCCTAAGTAAAGCTGAATTACAAATTTTTGGATTTTTGTATTTCCCAATCGGAACATTAAATTGCCCTTTTGAGTTTTCTCGATACAATCCGTTGAAGCAAGTTTTGTTGAGGTAAATAAATCGAGCAGCTCTTTCTAGAGGGGTGTTAGGTTGCATCAATCGCACGCAGTAATAATACTCCTTACTATGATTCATTTGATGCTGATGCAAGAATTCAATTAGCGGCTCTACTTCATCCCTCACACATCGGAAAACATTGACCAAATCGGCATTAATATCCGTTAAAATAGATACTTTTGGCACTAAATGAAAGAAAAGAGCGCCACCGCCCAAGAATGGCTCATAGTAAGTTGTAAATTTTGGGGGAAAATAGGGAATATATTGCTGAATTAGCTGGCTTTTCCCACCAGCCCATTTTAGAAAAGGACGCGCTCTTTCTTGTTGTGTCGTCTGAGTTGACATTGCTTCTAGCTATCTAAAAAAGTTAAAGCGTTTGTAACAGTTGTTGTGGAAGTGGGGGGATATAATTTAATTTAGAATACCTAGGGAGTTCGACAAGAGGAAAAAATGACTATCACCGCGACCAAAACACGCGATCGCTCTTATGAGTCCGTGTGTTATCGGGCAATGTGTTATGAGTCAATATGTCGCGGTTGCACAAATATAGTGGGTAGTAACCTGCTACCACCGGACGCTTGGCGAACCATCTCTCGACGAAACCCCATTTAGGGGCGATGCCGAGCTTGTCGAACTCGCAGACAAATGTTACCAGTTAAGATGCAGTGACTTATCGCCGCTTTTTGTGTCGGCTACTTTAAATAATATGTTTGATGGCTTTTGGGAAAATATCTCTCGCTACCCCCGCTACTTTGTCACCATTATCCTAGGGGTATTCTTTTATACCTTTGGGTGGTTGAAACCGCTACTCCAAAATCGAACCAGCGCGATCGCTTTGATGGGCTTTCTGGTGGCAGCCTTAACTTTTATTACCCTAACCCTACGGGCGATGCTGGGAGTGAGTCCGATTTAGGTAGGATGAGTAAAAGCATTGCTCACACTGTCTTAAAGGCAGCAGATGATTATGGCTACAAGTCGCCGCGTTTCTCGCGTTGCCGCACTGATTAAACGCGAAATCAGCCAAATGCTGCTAACCGAAATCAAAGATGATCGCGTGGGTGCTGGCATGGTCAGCGTCACCGATGTGGATGTGTCAGGCGACCTACAACACGCTAAAATCTTCGTCAGCATCTATGGCACCGAGGAAGCGAAGGTAGAAACGATGGCTGGGTTAAGAGCAGCAACTGGCTTTGTCCGCAGCGAACTCGGTCAACGGTTGCGGCTGCGTCGGACACCAGAGTTACTGTTTCAGGAAGATCGTTCTCTGGAAAGGGGCGATCGCATTTTGTCTTTGTTGAATCAGCTTAATCAAGACCGTCCGGCTGCGAGAGTGGAAGAAGAAGACATCGTTGAGGCAGAAGATTGAAATCTGTGGCATTGCTGCCGGAGTGGGAATCGCTCTCTCTAGCAGAACAGGTAGCGCAAATGGTCGTGGTACGGGCGTCAGGCTACCTGTTCGACCACCAAATTCAGTATCCAGATTGGGAACCCCCGGCGGCAGTTCTGCAACACTGGGTGCAGGATTTGGGCGTCGGGGGGGTCATTTTGTTGGGAGGCAGTGCTGGAGAATTAGCACTGCGATCGCAACAACTCCAAGACTGGGCAAAAACCCCCTTGCTGATCGCGGCTGATATTGAAGAAGGCGTCGGACAACGCTTTTCTGGGGCAACTTGGTTTCCGCCACCGATGGCAATCGGGGCAGTATTCCGGAAAGATGCCTCTCTTGCCTTGAAATACGCCGAACAAATGGGAGGCATCATCGCCTCGGAAGCCCTCGCGATTGGCATCAACTGGGTGCTTGCGCCGGTTGTGGATGTGAATAACAATCCTAATAATCCAGTGATTAACGTCCGGGCGTTTGGCGAAAACCCAGAGGAAGTGACTCAACTAGCGTCTGCTTTTATCCGGGGGGCGAAAGCTTATCCGGTGTTAACGACTGCTAAGCATTTTCCCGGACATGGCGATACGGCGGTGGATTCCCATCTAGATTTGCCCGTCTTGCCCCATTCCCCGGCACGACTGGCTGAGATTGAGTTACTGCCGTTTCAAGAAGCAATCGGTACGGGTACAGCCTCCGGTGTAGATGCCGTAATGAGTGCCCATCTCCTGATCCCGGCTTGGGATGCCGAACGCCCTGCCACCCTTTCCCAACCGATTTTGACTCAACTGCTGCGGCAACAGCTGGGATTTGAAGGATTAATTGTTACCGATGCATTGGTGATGGGAGCGATCGCCAACCGCTATGGAGCAAATGAAGCTCCAGTCTTAGCTGTCGAAGCCGGTGCAGATATTTTGCTGATGCCAGTCGATCCTGCGGGTGCTATCCAAGCGGTGTGCGACGCGGTAGCACAGGGACGCATTTCAGAGGCGCGAATTCGTGCCTCTGTTGAGCGTATCTGGACAGCCAAGCGCCGAGTCCAACAAGGCACAGCACAGCCGCCTGTAGAGGCAAGGGCGATCGCGCCTGAAGTCCAACCAGCCCCTTCCCCATTCCCTCCCCATCTCCTCCAACTAGCTCAACCACACGCCCTCGCCACAGCTGCCAACATCGTGCGAGAGGCGCTCGTTGTTCATGGCGAAATCCCTTTACTTCCCAGTCAGGGCAACTTACGCAACTTAATTGTGGTGGATGATACCCTGAATTGTGATTTTCTCGATAAACAAGCACCGGCTGTGGCTCTGCCAAAACAGCACGGCTATCAACTCCAACTACTCGATCCCCACACCACCTTAATTCCTGGCTGGGTGTTTTATCATAAATCGGGTTTAAATGCCCAGCCAACCCTACTCCAGCTGTTCATCCGTGGGAATCCTTTCCGAGGCAGTGCTGGCTTGACACCGTTGGCTCAGGACTTGTTTAAAAAACTCTTAGGAAATGCCGAACTCCAAGCGCTAGTGATTTACGGCAGTCCTTATCTTCTGGAACAGTTTCTCCCACACCTGCCCCCGCATATCCCTTGTGTGTTTTCTTACGGGCAGATGCCAGCAGCTCAGGCGATCGCCCTTGAAGTTTTGTTCGGTGCCCCAGCTCTAAGCATTTAGCAACTGTGCAGCACATTGATTAATTTTGTTAATCAATGTCATAACCGTTATCACCGATTATTTACGGTGTCTTCAATTTGAAAATACAGGCTTAATTATAAATAGATCCGTTCTTCGACAATTTCATCAGCATAAGGATATATTTTTATGTCAAAGTTCCCTGACTTTTGGAATCCTTATTAAACGAATAAATTCATTTGTAACTTGATATACTGTTCAAAAATTATTTCCGCGCTAAGCAGTATTGGATTATATTAAGTTATAGTCGTAGCTCGTTAGTTTCGAGGCTGAGACCATGACTGCTGATATAATGCCGCCTAAATCATCTGTGCAATACTCCATCGACGTTCTTCAAGAAGAAGCCCGTCAATTGGTGGAGAAAGGAATTGTGACTCGTCAGCAACCCATCTACGTTCTGTGCCAGTACATCCCTGCACGGGAGTGGGTTTGTGTTGAGTGTGAATTAGAAAGATGCAATATCTTACTCCGCGATCGCATCGGCGATCTGATGGGGCAAGAACAATGGGACAACGATTGATATTTTTTTACCTTTAAGACAATCCTACAGTTCCACTGGAAACAGTGAAACTCAGGACAAGCTTGATTCCACGCTTGTCTCAACTTAAGGAAAGACTGCTTTTATTCTTTCACCTGTTGATTCTTAATTAGCCTGGTTTGGAGAATATTCTGATTCTTTCTAGTGCGAATAATTAAGTTCGCTTCTTAGACCTATCCAAAAAGTGAAGATGCCATTCTGAGCAAAACGTTGTGGAGTGTTGGCGTAACGTTGTCATCAACAATCGCGCTGCGATCGCGCAAATCTCTTTGCAGGATCTCTGCTCAAACCGAGATGCGTGACAACACTTCAACTCCTTCGTTTTGCTCAGCACAAACTTTCAGATAGGCTACTAGGAGCAAGCCTAATAAATGCTTTGATAAAGCTGCTAGCAATCCCCGACCTAAATCCCTGAGTTGGGGTCGCGCAGCTTTTCTAACTCAGTTCGCATTGCAGCAATTTGTGCAGTTAGCTCCTCTAGCTCCAATTGCGTATCTGGCTGGGCAACCGTTGTCACCGGCGTTGTCGCAGGGCGGCTCGGAGTTCCAGAAGATTGTGTGCTAGCTGCATCATTGGCTTGCGCCATTAGAGAATTCAGGAAAGTGCGGGCTTCAAGCTCCGTAATCTCTCCTTTTTCTGCTAGTTGTTGAACCACCAGATTGACGTCTGACTTTAACAGCTCAAGATTTTGCTCTCGCTTTTGAGTGTCTTGTACGCTCTCAACTAGAGAAGCGGTTGCACCCAAAGTAACGCGAAATCCTTTTTGTACTAACTCCAGCAGATTATTAGAGTTCATTAGATAAATCAGTCAGATTGAATGAAGGTTAGACAGCCCTTAGCGATCGCTTTCGATAAATAACCGCTCGGCACCACTCACTTTTAAGTTTCTAGCTTTCGGCTTTCCGCCAAGCGAGTAAACAAACGCAGGATCTGGCGTCTTAATGCTACCATTTAGCACACACAAAGGGACATTTTGCAGACTTCTTAGGGTAGTAGCATCCGTCCTAAGAAAGAATCTAAAGCAACCATTTGCCCGCCCAGTTTTAGCCCATCTGTTCTAAATACTGATTAACATCCTCAATTAAGCGAGTGAGTTCTGCCTCCGTAGTCAGGCGAATGCGGTCATCTCGGAGGGAGATCAAAACTTTAGCGGCAAAGGGAGTCGGCCAGATATTAGGATTGCAGAAAATCTCTAGAAAGACATCCCCCGTGTATCGATATTCCATTGGTTTTTGGGGATTGGTTTTGCCGCCGCCACCTGCAATGACTTTGAGACTCTGCATCAACTGAGCGATCGCGCCTTGTAAATCTTGGGCTGCCTGGGGCGTAAAGCTAAAGGAAACAGAACCTTCAACTAAGTTGAGGATGAGTTTTGAAGAAGACATGAGCAATCAAGAGTTTTGAATTGTGAATCAACTTATCACTCATAACTTAGAACAGACAGCATTTACAAGAGGATAGATGCAAGGTGAAGCCATAAGCTTTAGACTGAATGCCATAGAACTCTAAATGGCGAGTGAGGAAAATTCTGTGGTAGCAGATAACCGCTCGGCAGTGCGTAAGGTTTTAATCATTACCCTACTGCTCAATCTGTTCGTCATGACGTTGAAGGCAGTGCTGGGGTCATGGACGGGTTCTCTCAGCTTGCTAGCGGATGCCTTGCATAGCGTTACCGATAGCGCCAACAACATTTTGGGATTAATTGCCAGCCGATTTTCTTCGCCCCAACCCGATCGGGATCATCCTTACGGACACCAGAAATTTGAGGGCGTGGGAGCGTTAGGAATTGCCGCCTTCTTAGGAATTGCCTGCTTTGAAATTCTGCAAGGGGCAATTGAACGAATTCTCAGCGGCGGTGGTAAACCCGTCATCATTTCCCCCTCTGAGCTGTGGTTACTGCTGATTGTGCTGGGCGTGAATATTTTTGTCACGTTCTACGAACGCCATGTTGGGCAGCAGGTAGGCAGCCCCATTTTAATTGCAGATGCCCAGCACACCATGAGCGATGTCTGGGTGACAATTGCTGTTTTGGGTGGGTTGATTGGCGTCTGGCAAGGACAGGTATTGAATCTGCCGCAACTTCAGTGGTTGGATATTATTCTCTCCTTTCCCGTTGCCTTGTTAGTGTTTCGCAGTGGTTGGAACGTGATTAAAGATAATTTGCCCTGGCTAGTCGATGAGATGGCGATCGCGCCCGAAGCCATTCATGGGATCGTCATCCAAGTTCCAGGAGTGATTAATTGTCACGAAATTGCTTCTAGAGGCGTTGTTGGGCGTCAGGTATTCATCGAAATGCACTTGATTGTAGACGTCACCGATGTAGAAACTGCCCACCAAATTACAGAAGAAGTCGAGAACCGCCTAAAAGAAAAATTTAGCCCCGTCCGAATTTTGATTCACATCGAGCCACCTGCTTACCAATCCGATCAAATTACCTACGAAGCAGAATCAAAATCTAGGTAGTTTTCCACAGATGAGAGGACTTTTCCACAGAATTTTACGAGTTTTCCACAAAAGTTAAAGAAAACATAATTTATCTCAAAATAAAGTTGAACCGCTCTTTCAAGCCAAAAAGAGACAGAGCTTTCGCTCCATCTCTTCAACTTTGGGTACCTTTGCGTTAAAAATCCCTACAACCTTATTATTCCCACTCGATAGTTCCAGGTGGCTTAGAAGTAATATCGTAAACCACTCGATTCACACCCCGAACTTCATTCACAATTCGGGTGGAAATCGTTTCCAACAAATCGTAGGGAACACGCGCCCAGTCTGCCGTCATGCCATCTTCGCTAGAAACAAAGCGCAAGACAATCGGGTAAGCGTAGGTGCGCTGATCGCCCATTACGCCTACGCTGCGGATCGGCAGCAACACGGCAAAAGCTTGCCAGAAGTCGTGGTACATCCCCTGGCGATTAATTTCCTGACGAACAATTAAGTCAGCATCCCGCAGGATATTTAACCGTTCTGCCGTCACTTCGCCCAAAATGCGAATCGCCAGTCCGGGACCAGGGAAGGGTTGCCGTTGTACAATTTCCTCTGGCAATCCAATCGAGCGACCGACTTTTCGCACTTCATCTTTGAACAATTTTCGTAAAGGTTCGATCAACTTGAAGCGCAAGTCTTTGGGCAAGCCGCCGACGTTGTGATGACTCTTAATTTTCACTGCCACCCGTTCGCCACTTTTGGGATCGACGTTCGTGTCGGCTGATTCAATCACGTCGGGGTAGAGAGTACCTTGGGCAAGGTAGTCAAAGGGGCCAAGGCGTCGAGATTCTTCTTCAAATACGCGGATAAATTCGTGCCCGATGCGGCGACGCTTTTCTTCAGGATCGCTAATTCCTTCAATTTGATTGAGGAAGCGATCGCGTGCTTGCACATACTCGACAGAAATGTGAAATTGCTCGTGGAACAGCTTCACCAACCGTTCTGGTTCATACTTACGCATGAAGCCTTGGTCGATAAATACACACGTCAGTTGGTCGCCAATTGCCTTGTGCAGCAAAAAGGCAAGCGTAGAAGAATCAACGCCGCCAGAAAGTGCTAGCAACACCCGCTTATCGCCGACTTTTGCCCGAATCTCTCGAATCGACTCCTCAACAAACGCCGCTGTTGTCCAAGTCGGTTCGCAGTCGCAGATGTGATAGACAAAGTTACGGATTAAGGCAATTCCCCCAATCGAATGGACGACTTCGGGGTGGAATTGAACTCCGTATAGCTTTTTCTCGTGATGAGCGATCGCTGCGGCTGGCGTATTTATCGTGTGTGCCAGCACTTCAAACCCTGACGGCATCTTGGTTACAGAGTCCCCGTGGCTCATCCACATGGTCGTGCCATCTTCCACATTGGTGAGCAAATCCGTGGGATCGTCAATCAATAGCGACGCCTTGCCATACTCACCCCGGTCAGCTTTGGTGACTTCCCCACCCAATTGCTGCACCATTATCTGCATCCCGTAACAGACTCCCAGGACGGGAATCCCCAGGTTCCATATTTCCGGATCGCAATGGGGGGCACCCGTGTCATACACCGAACTTGGACCACCGGAGAAGATAATCCCCTTGGGATTTAGCTGTCGTAGCTGTTCGGCAGTGGTGCGATAGGAAAGAACTTCCGAGTAAACTTGTGTTTCCCGAATCCGACGGGCAATCAGTTCAGAATACTGAGAGCCGAAGTCAAGAATCACAATCATTTGGCGATTTAGTTGCCCCAAATACTCGATTTGAGGCGGTGTTTCAGTCTGGAGAGTCACCGGCTTATCCTGAGTAGGTAGAGTACAGATGTACAGATAGTCTTTAATGGATTAAAAACTGGCTAATTGTTTATTGCTATTAGCCAGTCTTCCATGATTCGATTACGCCACTGACAATAGCGGCAGATAAAAAACTTCTTTATTGCTATTTATTAAGTTGATGTGTATTCATATAAAACTAACACACTTGATACAGTAACGAGGTACCTGTTTTACTTTTAACGATAATTTGGCGATCGCGGTCAAACAGGACGGAACCGACCGTAACGAGTTGTTCGCTGTGAGTACGGATGTAATCGTGCGATCGCTTGTCAATGCTTTGAGCGATCGCGCCATAAACTTGCCCCACCCAATCGCTACTACCTGCTGCATCCAATTGGCGCAGGTATTTCAAGGCGTCTTCAGCAGTGGCGCTCTTCAAAACTGCCTGCAATACCGGCGTTGGTAAACCGAGATTCGCACAATGAGCGGTCAAAATTTCCTGACGTCCATCTGCCAAGTGATGATGGGTGTGAAAAATCCCACCCGCAAGTTTCATCAATTTTCCGTGGTAGCCAAATAATAAAATATTCTTGACTTTTTGCACTCCTGATGATGCTAGCAATGGTCCCAGCCAATTCGCTGTCTTAATCATTCTTTCTGGATTGATTCCCAACCCCTGGGCTAAATCTAAGCCATTTTCCCCGATACAAAACACCAAACAATCAAAACAGTTAGCCTTCTGTTGCAGTTCCTCGCGGAAAGCCTCCAGTTGTCCGGGGGCACTCAGCGGTTGGGAAATGCCGCTTGTTCCGAGTAAGGAGAGTCCTTCCACAACCCCAAAGGCTTCATTTGAGGTGCGTTGAGCGAGTTTACGCCCTTCTGGCAAAATAATCGTCACCTGGATTTTCTCGTCAGGTTCCAGCATCCGCTCCAAATTCTCTCGGATCAGCCGCTGAGCATAACGATAAATAGCAGGTTGATCGTCAGCACTCACCAAACGCCCGATCCCTTCACCGCCTTTGATCCAGACTGAGGGCTGAGGATCTAAAAACTCTTTTTGTTCATTATTAATTTTTAATCCTTGATTTTTAATTTCTACCAGCGCCCAGACTGGCGTGTTGCGGGTAAGGTCAAGGTTATCGCCAGGATCGCTACGAGCGATCGCTAACGCCATCCCTTCACCGATACCGGCAACCTGCTCAATCGGAATCAACACCGTTTCGGCGGGTTCAATTAAATCCACTGGCACGGCGTCCAACGGTGACGCTCCTTGCTGCAACCAGCGCAAGGCGGCAACAGCAGCGGCACAGGCAAACACGGGCAATGTATATCCAGACCGGGGTTGGGGACAGATCATTGTTTAATAGCGATCGCAAACACTGACAAGCGTGACATTTGACATCAGAACCTTCGGGATTTTATTGGAATGTGTTTGTAGATAGGTTGTGTTCTTTGATTGACGACACGTTTTAGAAAATCCCATGAAAGCCATTATGAACTCAGTCACCAAGCCCCGCGCTCAAGTTAGCTGCCAGGAAATTCGCCCTAGCACAGTGGTGCTAAGACCCAGCGGTTGTCTAGATAGTGTTACCAGCCCCGCTTTCAGCAAGTCTCTAGAGAAAGCCTTGGAGTTGGCAACTGACACTGTTGTAGTGGATCTGCTGTCAGTTAACGCCGTGAAAAGGGACGGAGTCAAGTGCTTACTGACTGGAATGAAGCGAGCCGTAGCACTAGGCAAGAATCTTTCGATTGAATTTCTGGATGTGGCGACGCAAACCGTTCTGGAATCGGCTCAGAACAACTTTGCGTTATAGCCGTTGTCAATGAGCGTTCAGTACATCGGGAGGTTAACACAGAGCTAGCTGTGTTAACCTCCCGATGTATTAAATACAAGTGAGAACCGCTCAATCATCCCAGTTGTGAGCCAAGATAGAGAAGCATATTTTTTTGGAGCGGACAAAGTTAACGCCTCACCTTACTGCTTTGTCCGGTTCAGGAGTCACTTCATCAGTACACGTGAATTCAGCAATGGCAGTCTTTTCAGAATCCATTCGCTTGTTATTGGTCATTAAAGCGATCGCCTTAACGAATTGACTAGGAAAAACGGTTCTCAACTCAACATTTGGGTGGTATAGATTTCTTCTCCAACAGTCGATTTATTACATTGTGTTGCTATATCTAACTCTCCGAAATTAGAAAACCCGTAAATATACTCTACTGATCCCGTGAGTTCTCGCTTAGGTTCTATCTATGAGCCTGATGGCTCTCAATTATTCCTTAACTGAACTAAATAGAAGAAGTTATTTGTGACTATGGCAACGCGATCGCACGACCCCC
>NZ_JAMPKB010000098.1:0-16054 GCF_039961925.1 Trichocoleus sp. DQ-U1
TGAATGGATAGAGATAGAGGCTTATCGGGACTGGAAAAGTTTAGTAAAGTATGTCAAAAATGTGCTAAAAAAAGTCGGAACCGAATATGTAATTAATTTTGCTTAAGCACTTAGTTGTACTTCAACTTGAACTGTTGGCATTTTTCACCTCTCGCCAGCTAATCTAGCGATATTGTATCAACTGCATAATAACCTTGAGATAGAGAGTGTGTTAGCAAAGCGGCTGGAAAAAGAGCGATCGCATCCCTTCACCTCTTCCTCAAATCGCAAGCGCGATCGCAACCCTTGACCTTTGATAGATGATTATATTCGACCCAAACAGCAAGTAGGAAAAGTAGGAAAAGTAGGGAATTATACTTAGTAATTTATTTGCTTGAGTTGGGAAAACTGCTGAAATCCTTTGTTTGCGCGGCTTGTAAACGAATCGCTTAAAGCAATAAGGTTAGCGCCTATCTGTAAGTGATTCTTAATAAGGCATATTTAATTAAAGAATGCTAGTTTAGGTAGTTGACAGAACTTTATACGGTCTCTATCCAACGCTTTAGTTGAAGTACTATCTTATGAAATCAAAAAAATCAAGTACAAACTTACGGATTTTAAAGCAAATTCTCAAAAAAATTTAATTGTCCGATTCGGGCAATGTTTACTGATTGGTCTAAACACAGAGGAAGTTCTTTCTTTCGGCGACCTAATTCGATACGACTTACACGGAGGTTCCCCTAAATCTCATTTTTCAAGGGGAACTTTGACTATATTTCCCCTCCTTTTTCTACCGTTTTGTAGCAGCGCGAATGCGATAGGCTATGCCTGCCATTATGTGGGGGTTGGTAGGAATCGAAACGGGACTTGTAAGTTCAAAAAAACTCGTGGGGCGAGATTAAGGAAGCCATTCACAAATGCATTCCTTTCGCTGAAAAACTTTTTTATATCGATTGATTTTTAGAAATCCGCGACATTGAAAAAGATATGCATAGCGCAATGGCTGGCACTTATAACCTAGGTTTAGTAATCCTTTCTTTTGCGATCGCGGTAATTGCCTCTTATACAGCCCTAGACTTAGCCGGACGAGTGCGGTCTGCTGTGGAACGGGGACGATGGCGCTGGCTTCTGGGTGGAGCAGGGGCAATGGGAACTGGAATTTGGTCAATGCATTTCATTGCTATGCTGGCTTTCCAATTGCCACAGTCTGTCAATTACGATGTGTGGATCACCCTGTTCTCCCTGATGTGCGCGATTCTTGCCTCAAGCATTGCTTTGTGGCTGCTGAGTCGCGCTGTTTCAATCCCGCTGGTCATCGGCGGTGGAGTTTGTATGGGAATTGCCATTGCATGGATGCACTACACAGGGATGGCAGCCATGCAAGTTCAGGCGACGATTGAGTATGACTGGAGATTGGTGAGCCTATCGGTAGCGATCGCTATCATTGCTTCTTTTGCCGCGCTTTGGCTGGCATTTCGGCTACAAGAGCAATCCTTAAAAGGTCTGCTGTGGCAGAAATTCGGCAGCGCTCTCCTAATGGGAATTGCCATCAGTGGGATGCACTACACGGGAATGTGGGCGACTCACTTTACTCCTCACAAAGTCTTTCCACTAGAGCCGTCTCCCCCCATCACTCAGTCTTGGTTAGCGATCGCTATCGGGATTGCTACCTTGTTCATTTTGAGCCTAGCCCTATTAACCTCTCTATTCGATCGGCGTTTAACAGCGCAGTTAGTTCGAGAGCAAGCGTTACAGGAAAGTGAGAACCGCTTTCGGATGCTGATCCGAGAAATGCAGGTAGGAGTATTACTGCTCAATGCTAATGCCGAAATTCTCACCTACAATCAAGCTGCAATTAATCTCCTCAATCTCAACGCAGAAGATTTATCGCATCAGGTATTTGGTGCAAATTGGCTGTTGCAGCAAGAAGATGGTACACCCTTCCCAACGCCAGAGCTACCCGTGCAGTCCAGCATTGCCCAGCGCCAACCGATTCATAATATTGTCGTGAGAATCGACCATCCTGAGAGCCATAATCAACGATGGCTGCTAGTAAATGCCGACCCGCAACTAGCAGAGGATGGGAGTGTAGAGCGAATTGTTTGTACCCTCAGCAATATTACGAACCAAAAGCAAGCGGAAGCCGCACTCCGGCAAAGTGAAGAACGATTTGCTTTAGCGGTAGAAGGAGTTAATGGCGGGATTTGGGATTGGAATATTCCAGCAAATTATGTATATCTGTCGCCTCGCTGGAAAAGTATGTTGGGCTATGAAGACTTAGAAATTCCGAATAGCATCGAGACTTTCAACCAAGTTCTGCACCCAGAAGACTCAGAGCGAGTGTTAGCGGTGATGCTTGCCTATTTAGCGAAGAAAATCCCCAACTACGAGGTAGAGTTTCGGGCATCTCATAAAGATGGCAGCTGGCGCTGGATGCTTACCCGTGGCGTGGCATTGTGGGATGAAACTGGCACAGCCTATCGCATAGCAGGTTCCCATACGGATATTACCGATCGCAAGCAGAGGGAAGAAGCACTGCAATTAATGGTTGAGGGAACAGCTTCTGCAACTGGCAATGAATTCTTTCGCTCTTGTGTCCGCTATCTTGCCCAAGTTTTGGGAGTCCGCTACGCTGTAGTCGGTCAATTTGCAGATGATACTGAAACTAGAGTGCGAACTTTGGCATTCTGGACGGGTGAGGGCTTTGGCGAAAATTTCGAGTACGACTTGGCGGGTAGTCCTTGCGAAAACGTCTTGAAGGGAACGAGCGGTTTTTATCCATCCGAGGTACAAGAACTTTTTCCTGACTTCCAAGCGTTAGAGAAGTTAGGCGCACAAAGCTACTGGGGAATTCCGTTAAGAGACTCGGCTGGCAATACAATTGGCAATTTGGCGGTGTTGGATGTGCAGCCAATGGCTCACGATCCTGGCAAAGAAATGGTTATGAAAATTTTTGTTGCCAGAGCGGGAGCCGAGCTGGAGCGGAACTTAGCGGAGGAATTGCTGACAAAACGAGCAGCGATGGACAGTTGCTTGAGCCGGATTTCTGGGATGCTGATTGACGAAAACTTAGATACTGCGATCGCTTTCACGCTGCAAGCCGTTGGCGAGTTTTTGGGGTGCGATCGCACTTACCTGTTTGATTACTCCGATCGCCAAAACGGCTGGAATATGACCCACGAGTGGTGCGGCTTTGGCATTCAGCCAGCGATCGAGCGGTTTCAAGGTTTACCCGTTGAAAATCATCACTGGGTTCACAACCAACTTTTGAGTGGCAAAACGGTTCAATTTCCTGCCGAACGCCCACCCTTAGCCGCCAAACCAACCTTGACGGAACTCCAGTGCATCCAGTCTCGGCTTGCCGTTCCGACGCTTTACGCTGGTACGGTTGTCGGTTTTATGGGTTTGGATGCCATAAGCTCTTCCAAAGTCTGGAGTCAAGAAGAAATTAATTGGCTTAAATTAGTCAACGAATTCATTGCAGGGACCCAGGCACGTCAAGCCGCACAAGCCGCATTACGGGAGAGTGCAGAACGGGAAAAAGCGATCGCATTCGTGATTCAGCGAATGCGCCAAACCTTAGAAATTGACAAAATTTTTAGCGCTACGACTGAAGAATTACGCCATGCGATTAATTGCGATCGCGTTGGTCTCTATCGTTTCCATCCCGACTGGAGCGGGGATTTTGTATCGGAGTCGGTAGCAGAAGGTTGGAATTTGCTAGTTCCCGAACAAATTCATCAATCTCAGCTGCCCAAGGTTGCCGTTAACCAGGTGGGTTGTGCTGGCAAAACTTTGGGAAGTGCAGAGGAGCCAATCCAAGATACTTATTTGCAAGCAAAGCAAGGCGGGACTTATCGCCAAGGAACCAGTTATCGTTGTGTCCCAGACATCTACCAAGCTGGATTTGACGCTTGTTACCTAGAACTGTTGGAGCGCTTTCAAGCACGAGCTTATATCATTGTTCCGATTTTCCATAGCAATCAACTGTGGGGCTTGCTAGCAACTTACCAAAATTCCGGTTCTCGCCAATGGCAAGAGGCAGAAATCAAGATGGTTGTTCAAATTGGGGCACAGTTAGGCGTTGCGATCCAACAGGCAGAATTGCTAGCGCGAACTCAACAGCAGTCAATTGAATTGATGATCGCCAAGGAAGCCGCCGATGCTGCGAACAGTGCTAAAAGCGAATTTCTTGCCAATATGAGCCACGAACTAAGGACACCCCTCAATGCCATCCTTGGTTTTACCCAATTGATGAGCCTTGATACCTCCCTATCTGCCGAACATCAGAAATACCTGGAGATCATCAGTCGCAGTGGCGATCATCTGCTGGCATTGATTAATGATGTTTTAGAGATGGCTAAAATCGAGGCAGGGCGAGTCACGCTACATGAAAATGACTTTGACCTGTATTGTCTGCTCAATAGTCTTGAACAGATGCTACAACTCAAAGCCACAAGCAAAGGACTCTTGCTTAACTTTGAATGCACGGCTGCTGTCCCCCAGTACGTCAGAACCGACGAAAGTAAGCTGCGTCAGGTCTTGATTAACCTTCTCGGTAATGCCATCAAATTTACTGACAAAGGGAGCGTAACCCTGCGCGTTACAGGGGAGGAAGGAGAGGCGGAAAGCAGGAGTGTTGGGGAACAAGCAGACTCCTCACCTGTGCCTTTTATCCGCCTGCTCTTTGAAGTGGAAGATACTGGCCCCGGTATTGACCCAAATGAATTCGATCGGTTATTTGAAGCTTTTGGACAAACCTCAGTTGGGCTGAAGTCCTGTCAAGGTACGGGTTTGGGTTTACCGATCAGTCAAAAGTTTGTCCAACTGATGGGGGGAGGAGCGATCGCAGTCAGTAGTCATCCAGGTCAGGGAGCCAAATTTACCTTTGACATTCAGGCAGGTTTGGTTGAGCAGATGGAGATTGAAACATCCCAATCTATCTATAAAAAAGTTATTGGTTTAGCTCCTGACCAACCCATCTATCGTGTTCTAGTTGTGGAGGATAAGCCCACAAATCGTCTCCTCCTAGTTAAGCTTCTTACTTACTTGGGCTTTGAGGTGCAAGAAGCTGAAAATGGTCAAGAAGCTGTGGCAATTTGGGAGAGTTGGGAACCCCATCTAATCTGGATGGATATGCGGATGCCTGTGATGAACGGCTATGAAGCTACCAAAAAAATTAGAGCTTCCTTAAAAGGTGAGGCAACCATAATTATTGCCCTAACTGCCAGCGTTTTTGAAGAAGACAGACAAATTATCTTGTCAGCGGGATGCGATGACTTCGTGCGTAAACCTTTTCGAGAAGAGGAACTACTCTTTAAAATGAATAAATATCTAGGGGTGCAATATCTCTATGAGGAGGAAGCATTACCCACCGAAAGCAGGAAGGAAAATTTACCAGAGACTTCCGATTCTGACATCCCCCTTCAGATTTTCACTATGCCCTCTGAATGGATACAACAGCTACACTATGCAGCTTCCCAAGGCAGCGATTTCTTGCTCCTTCAGCTCCTTCAGGAAATTCCCCCAGAAAATTCGTTTGTTATAAATGCTTTGACCAATTTGGTCGAAAATTTTCAGTTTGAGCAAATTATGAAATTAATTCAATCAACTGAAACACAGCTTACTGGTAAAAACTCACAGCAAACCTCCCTCAATTTTTCGCCTCTTCTATCACATTCCCAGCAGGAGTAGGATATTGAAAAATTTTGTTGCAGGATGGCAAATAGGTTTTTTCCCATTGCCTTCCTCTACTCTCACACCTGTGGAAGATGATTGCAGAATGTCTAAAATAAGTGGTCAAATACTATTTAGCGCTGCAATCAATTAGTTCAAAACTTTTTAAACCTTTATCATTAACTGCAAACAGGAAATAGAAAAAATGACTTTTAAATAATATTCTGAGCTAACAAATTTTCCAAAATCGATGATGAAAGAATTGAAATAAATAATTTCTCCCTCGTTATGGCAAAAGAAGATATTCTCATCGTTGATGACACCCCTGAAAACTTGCGTTTTCTGTCTGGTCTGCTAATGAAGCAAGGCTATACCATTCGCAAGGCATTAAGCGGGCAAATGGCACTGACAGCAATACAAACTGTTATCCCCGATCTAATTTTGCTTGATATTATGATGCCTAGCATGGATGGTTATGAAGTTTGTGAAAAACTGAAAGCCGATCCAAAAACTGCTGCAATTCCTGTAATTTTCTTAAGCGCTCTCAGCGAGGCTTTTGATAAAGTAAAAGCTTTTTCGGTTGGCGGAGCAGATTATGTTGCCAAACCTTTTCAATTTGAAGAAGTTTTAGCTCGTGTTCAGAATCAACTAGAGTTAAGAGCCGCGAAAATCCAAAACCAACAACTAAATGCTCAACTTGAAGAACGAGTTAAAGAGCGGACTTTTCAGCTAGAAGTAGCAAATCAAGAACTGAGGCGAGAAATCAACGAGCGGATGCTCCTTCAAGAACAACTCATAAAAATGGCACTTTATGACGATCTTACAGGATTGCCCAATCGAGCTTTATTCATGGAGCGTCTAGAACAAGCTCTCAAACGCACCAAGGAACATTCAGGAGAGGCGTTTGCCGTGTTGTTTCTTGATTGCGATCGCTTTAAAGTAGTCAATGATTCTCTCGGTCATCTTGCTGGGAACGAACTGTTAATTAATTTAGCTCGTCGCTTAGAAAAATTACTCAGTCAACATCATACTTTGGCTCGGTTGGGCGGTGATGAATTTGCGATTATCTTGACAGACGTTGGAAATATCAGCAGTGTACTCCTTATCGCCGATCAAATCCTTCAATCTTTTGCTTCTCCGTTTCAAATAAATAAACAGGAAATTTTCATCAACGCTAGTGTTGGAATTGCTATGAGCAATCCTAATTACGAGCGAGCAGAACATATATTGCGAGATGCAGACATCGCAATGTATCGTGCCAAAACCTTAGGAAAAGGTCAATACCAAATTTTTGACCCAAAGATGCACGATGCTGTGATTCAAGTTTTACAGCTTGAAAATGACTTGCGTAGAGCCATCGAACGACAAGAATTCATTGTCCACTATCAGCCAATTATTGCCCTTGATACCAGCAAAATTGTTGGGTTTGAAGCATTAGTTCGCTGGGATCATTCTCAACGAGGAATGGTATCGCCTGGATTGTTTATTCCTGTAGCAGAAGAAACAGGTTTGATTAACCAACTAGGCAATTGGGTTTTGCGGGAAGCTTGCTATCAGCTTCAGCAATGGTATCAGGAAAAACTGATCGATCATCCCCTATTTATGAGTGTCAATCTTTCAGCACGGCAGTTTGCTCAGCCAGATTTAATTGAGCAAATTGACCAAATCCTCGCGGAAACCCAACTGAATCCTCAAAGCTTGAAGTTAGAAATCACAGAAAGTGTTCTGATGAATAATACTCAATCTGTAAAAGCGATTATTCAGCAACTTCGAGAACGTAAGATTCAGTTATGTATTGATGACTTTGGTACCGGGTATTCTTCTCTGAGTTATTTATATAATTTTCCTGTTGATACTCTCAAAATCGACCGTTCTTTTATTAGTTATTTAGATGAAAAAACAGATAGTTTGGGACTGATTCCGGCGATTATGAAGATTGCTCAAACTCTAAATATGAGTGTAATTGCTGAAGGAATTGAGACGGGCGAACAGCTATCTCAGCTAAGAAACTTAAATTGTGAATTTGGACAGGGATATCTATTTTCCAAACCCGTAGAGGGAAAAAAAGCAACAAACTTAATCGTATCGGATACACAGCAATAATATTTAGGGTGAAAGTGTAGTTTATGTTAATAAAGCTAGGTTTATTCAGTTAAAGCCAAACTAAAAAAGATAGTTAATAAAGCTAAAATAACAATCAATTTTTTACGAATATTAACTACTTGGTATGCAGCGATAATAAGCAGGTAAACAATTTTGATACTCTTTTAATTCAAAGCCCAATGGATTCCAAATTAGCAAATACCTTCAAAGCCGATATCCTGATAGTTGATGATACACCAGACAATATTCGATTTTTATCTTCCCTGCTGTTAGATAAGGGATATAACGTTCGTAAATCGATTAATGGTCAAATGGCTTTAACCGCAGTTAAGACACTTCAGCCGGATCTAATCTTGTTAGATATTAATATGTCGGGCATGAATGGTTATGAAGTTTGCGAAAGGTTAAAGGAAGATACTGAAACTTCCTCTGTACCTGTAATTTTTTTAAGTGCTTTGGATGATGTTTTAGATAAAGTGAAAGCTTTTCAAGTTGGGGGTGTAGACTATATTACTAAGCCTTTTCAAATTGAGGAGGTTTTGGCGAGGATTCAAAATCAACTAACAATTCAAAGCCTTCAAACTCAGTTGAAAAATCAGAACTCACAACTTCAACAAGCCTTAGGCGATCTCAAGAAGGCTCAAGCACAACTGGTTCAAAAAGAAAAAATGCTTGGGTTGGGTCAATTAGCCGCAGGAATGGCTCACGAAATCAATAATTCTATTGGCTTTATTTCTGGCAATCTCGATCCAGCACGCAAATATATTCAAGACTTGCTAAATCTGGTTCGTATCTATCAACAAGAGTACCCAAAGCCTACTCTTTCCATTCAGAAAGCAATTCAAGAAATCGATCTAGATTTTCTGAATTCAGATATTCAAAACCTTGTAGGCTCAATGCAAACGGGTGTAGAGCGAATCTGCACAATGCTCCTGGCTTTACGCATTTTCTCCCGCCTTAATGAATCAGATATTAAAGCTGTAGACATCCATGAAGGATTGAATAGCACTTTATTATTGTTGCAGCATCGACTTAGAGGAGAAGGGAAACGCCCGGAGATTCAGGTGATCAAAAAATATGAAGATTTACCTTTAGTTAATTGTTATGCTAGCCAGCTAAATCAGGCCTTTCTTAATCTTTTAAATAATGCTATAGATGCTCTAGAATTGAGGATTGGGCAAGACTTTTCTGAATCTTCCAGCCCAACAATTTGGATTACTACAGAGTTTAGTGCTTGGGAAACGATAATTGTCCGAATTAAAGACAATGGAATTGGCATTGCTGAAGAAATGCGATCGCGTTTATTCGACCCATTTTTTACGACAAAGCCTATAGGTCAAGGCAGCGGGTTAGGGTTATTGACGACTTATGAGATTATAGTAGAAAAACATAAAGGTCAACTGTCGTGTCATTCATTCCCCGGACAGGGTGCAGAGTTTACGATTGAAATTCCAGTACATCTTGTTAAGACCACATAGGCTTAAACGAAGCCGAAAGCGGAAGAGACGCTACGCGCAAATTTTTTAGTCACCAATTTATCTTCGGTTGGAGGCTCGAAATGTCAAGCAAAATTTTTTAAATTTCTTAAGATTGGTGATGTAAATGGTGTTCCTGTGGAGGAAACCGTCCCGACGGCTGATTGAATGGCAACGTGACGATAAATGTTGTGCCAATACCGACTTCACTTTCTACTTGAATCTCTCCCCGATGTAAATCTACACACATTTTGGCAATAGAAAGACCTAATCCGGTTCCTTGAATTGGTCCTACATTGCTACAGCGATGGAAGGTTTCAAACAGATGTTGTTGATCTTTTAAAGGAATACCAATTCCTTCATCTTTTAAGCGGAAAGTAGCTTCTCCATTTTGGAAAACTAAATCAAAGTAGATATTGCCACCTTGAGGAGAATACTTAATCGCGTTGGAAAGTAAATTAGTGAAGATATGCCGCAGCAAGACTTCATCCATTTCAACTTGGGCGCATTTTCCTAGACAGGTAAAGATAATGTTGTGCTGTCTGGTAGCACTAGCTTGTAAAGTTGCTGTGAGATCGCAGCAAAATTTTTCTAAATCGAGTCGTGCGGGTTTAAACTGAAGTCCACCTGCCTGAGTTTGACCCAAGATCAATACCTCATCTAATAGGTGGAGCATATTGCCGATGGCACCTTCAATCCGCTCGAAGTATTCATTTCTCTTCTGTTCGGTTAAGCTCTGATTGTAGGCTCGAAGTAACTCCGCAGACATCCGAATTGTCGTCATGGGAGTGCGGAACTCATGGGAAACGATGGAAACGAAGTTTGATTTGAGTTGATTGAGTTCCCGTTCCTGTTCCAGGGCTTTGAGGATTTCTGTCATTGCAAGTTTGCGATCGCTAATATCTCTGCCTTCCACAATCAGCAACACTACTTTCCCCGTTTCGTCCGTCAAGGGCTTTAAGGAAAAATCAATCCACAGCATCACATTCAGTTCGCCCTGTACCTGGATCTCATGACGGACAAAATGACCGTTCGCGGCGTAGGCGATCGCATTTTTCAACCAATCCTGGCTTTCCTGGCAATAATTCCAACATTTTGTCTGCCACATCAAGTGACCAACATAATCTTCTAATTGAAGACCGCTGAAGTTAAGAACTGTTTGGTTAACTTCCAGGATCTTTCCTTGTGGTGTCAACAACCCCATTAATTGAAATGTCTGCTCAAAAATCCCTCGGAAGCGTCGTTCGCTTTCGTGCAGCTGCTTGAGAATTTGTCCGCGTTCAATGGCGTAGCGGATCGTCCGCACTAGCAATTGCATTGTAATTTGATTTTTGACGAGATAATCCTGTGCCCCTGTTGCCACCGCTTGTAGGGCAAGTTCCTCATCATCAAACCCGGTCAGCACCACAATGGGGATATCTGGTGCAGCTATCCGGAATTGTGCCACTGTGTCCAATCCATCCGAGTCAGGAAGAGAAAGATCCAATAAAGCAACATCCCAGGAATCAGCGCTACAAGCATCAATTGCGTCGCCCAGCCGCTCAACGTGTACTAATTGCCATCCCTCCTGATTTGAGCGCGAGAACAGTTGGCGTAGCAAGTTGGCATCGCTGGGGCTATCTTCCACTAGGAGGACTTGAATCGGCGTTTTGTACATAACTGGGGTTACTCTAGTGGGAGTCTTACTGCTGCCAGCCAGAAATCATTGATCAATTGCACAATCCGAATAAATTGCTGCATATCAACCGGCTTCGTTACGTAGCAGTTGGCACTGAGGTTATAAGACTTAAGTACATCCTCTTCATCGGCTGAGGTGGTGAGAACGACAACTGGGATACGTTTAAGATCGGGGTCTGATTTGACTTCCATGAGGACTTCTCGCCCATCCATCCCTGGTAAATTGAGATCGAGTAAAATCAGGTCTGGACGTGGAGCATTGGCATATTCACCTTCCTGTCGCAGAAATTCCATTCCCGCCTCGCCATATTCAACCCAGTGGAGGTTGTTAGCAATCTTAGCTTTTTTAAATTCTCGGATAGTTAAATTCGCATCGCTGGGAGAGTCTTCAATCAGCAAAATTTCCACGGATCGGAAGGTATAGCGGCTATTCATGCGAGTTCGTGGCTTCTAAGAGTGAAGGGTCAGGCGTGAGGGGAATGGTAAAGTAAAATGTCGTTCCTACTCCTGGTTGCGATTCGGCCCAGATGCTTCCACCGTGACGCTCGACAATTTTTTTGCACATAGCCAGACCAATGCCAGTACCAGGAAACTCTCGACGGGTATGAAGACGCTTGAATATCTCAAAAATGCGATCGAGATACTGTGGCTTGATACCAATTCCATTATCACGTACCGAAAAAAGCCATTCCCGATCTTTTAACTCCGCTGTAATGTGAACTTGGGGCGG
Source organism: Trichocoleus sp. DQ-U1 (assembly GCF_039961925.1). Taxonomy (NCBI): domain Bacteria; kingdom Bacillati; phylum Cyanobacteriota; class Cyanophyceae; order Leptolyngbyales; family Trichocoleusaceae; genus Trichocoleus; species Trichocoleus sp. DQ-U1. The sequence continues at coordinate 11,641 of NZ_JAMPKB010000098.1, forward strand.
TTCCTCACGGCGGAACTTAATGGCGTTGGCGATTAAATTTTGAAATAACTGGAGCCATTGGGTTTTGTCACCGTTTACTTGGGGCAGAGGGTCGTGGGTGATGGTGGCGTTACTTTCTGCGATCGCGACTTGCAAATTGTTTATCGCCTGAAGCAACACCTTCTCCCCATCAATGGAGACAAATGCTTGAGTGCGAGTGCTGACGCGGGAATAGGCGAGCAAGTCTTGAATCAACTGCTGCATCCGCGTTGCACCGTCTATTACATAAGCCATATATTCCTGTGCAGACTCATCCAGACTGTTTTGATACTCCTGCACTAACAGTTGGGTATAACCTGACACTGCCCGTAATGGCTCTTGCAAATCATGGGAAGCTACATAAGCAAACTGCTCTAGTTCTCGATTTGAGCGCTGCAAGTTGGTTGTGAGTTGCTCTAATTTCCGCTCTGCTTCTAACCGTTCCGCAATCTCAGTTTCTAAAGCAGCGTTTGTCTGGGCAAGTTTTTCGGTTGCTAGGATGCGATCGCGAATTTGCTTTCGCAACAGAAAGTAAATTGCAATCAGTAGGCTGAAACTCAACAAACCGCCAATACAAACAACCAGAATGGTATAACGAACGCTTCTATTTGTTGCCGCTGCGCGACGCTGCAATAACATTTGCTCTTCTTTTTGCATTGCAGCCAGTAGCTCTTTAATTTTCTCGTATATCGCTGAGTTCCTATCGGTAAAGGCAATTTGAGCGTTCCTGTCTTCTCCTAAATTCCGCTGTCGCAGCTCAATGGATTCTTGCAGCCCCTTCAGTTTTTCGGCAATCAGAGGTTCGAGGAGAGCGAGCCTCTGCTGTTGGAGAGGGTTATCAGCCGTTAATGTCCGAAGGGTTGTAAAGCCCCGGTTACTTTCTTGAATGCCCTGCCGGTAATTGATCAGGTAAGTGTCTTTTCCCGTGATGATGTAGCCTCGCCTTGCTTTTTCGGCACTGTTGATTCCCGAAAGGGTATGCTCGATCTCTTCCCGGACTTGATAAGTGTGATCTACCCATCTAGAGTTACTCAGCAGCCTTTGGACGCTCCAGGAGAAGGTGACACCGACGCCAAACAACAAAAGCAGCGCCAGAGTAAATCCACCGCTAACCATTTTTTCTGATGGTTCTTTCATGCCTGTTTTTTCTTTCGAGCGATTGACTAGTGCAATTGGCAACGCTGGGAATAGGGAGCGACTGAGTTTCCGTCCCAACGAAGGCTCAATCTCTTTGAGCAGATGAAGATGACCTAGAAATACTATAAACAACTAAAAAAAATCTAGCAGTCGATAGATTCATTTGAACAACACCCACGTAGGGAACAAGCCGGACCCGAATCGCTAAACCTTGCTACAGAAAAAAAGCGGGCAGATTTTCATCCAACCGCTTATCTCTTAGTGGAGAATAGATTTTGCTTGCGTGCGTAGCTTGTGAGAGATTGGCAGCACGCACAAGCGCGATCGCGTATCCAAAAATTAGCCGTTCAGCACTCAGTCGTTCCTTATGGAGCGAGTCCCGCAAACTTTAACAAGTCAACCATCTTGAAGTCGTGCTTTTGCCCTAAAACTGGCTTCCACTTGGGGTCTTGCCGAAGATAGGATTTGCGATCGCCTTGTAGCAGACCGATGAACACCTCCGCAACAATGCGTCCGCCGACAGGCCCCAGTGTCTTGCCTTGCGCTCTCAGCTCCGCTTCCTTCAAAATATAGAACCACAAGGGTGTTCGCTTGTCGAATCCCAAATCTTTGAGGTCGCGCAGATCGGATGGACTCAGAGGCTCGATTTCCATCGCTCTGGCTACATCCTGACCAGACGGCAAGCTGAAGGTGAGGTGACGCAGCAGATTGCGCTGCGCGAGCGACCGGATTGGCTCCTCTTGTCCTGGCAAACCGGGTGCTGGAAAAGGCAGCGTGAATAATGCACTTGAGAGTTTAGGATCGATCTTTTTGTTGGGCTTGACTTTTCCGTTTTTGAAATCAAAGAAGGTATCCCAGTCAACAAATCGTCGGGGTGCGCGTTTGCCACCGCGCAGGTCATCCGGGTCACAAAGATTAGGGTCTAAACTGAAATTGAAAATTGGTGCCCTAAACTCTGGCATATCCTGAGTGCCATGATTGGCGATGTATCCCGGTCTGACTTGGCTGTGACCGAAGCGATAGGCAGCGACCGAGAACTCAACTGGGATAAATGGCTGGTTGCGCCAGTTGTAGAACCGCCGACCTTTTTTCAGAATGTCATCCACCAAATCCTGTCCTACGGTTGTGGGCAGGAACTCATGCACGATAATCCACTGGTAGTGCCAGCGAACTAGCTTCTGTGCCTCGGTGAATGCATCATTCGGATCTTTGATTCCACTATCGATGACGTAATCCACAACATGATTGTGGAATTTCAGAAATGCCAATTGCATCTGAGAAATAATCGTGTTCTCATCATTCCTTGGGTCGCCGATGAGCGCCATATTTTGGCTATTTCGAGGGAGATCGTCCTTCGACCCTTCCCCACCCAATTTCTCAATCAGGAACTTGATGCCTCCCGTTGTTTTGTCATACAAGTGAGGACTGGCTGCACGACCCGAACCATAAACGTTATCTAGCTCTAAGAAAGGCGTTCGGAAATTTTCAATAGATTCCGGGTCATTTTGTCGCTCAAGGCTAGAGGTGGAATCGAAGGTCATATCATGATCTAGAAACTGCCCCAAAAAAGTGAACCCTGCTGTCATATTGGGGTTATCGGTGTTGCTAGGACTTCCAGGTACGGGGTCTGTTGAGTTTAAATTGTCTCCTGCATCCATCAAACCGCCTGGTTTCCCAAGCTCCATCAGCCTCTGGCGCACTGATTTGGAGTCGCTAGCAAAGGGAGGTAAGGACGGGAATAGCCGACCAAATTTTCCTTGATCGTAAGCAGTGGAACGAGGTGGAACTTGGTCTCTTAGATAGAGTTGTCCGTGTCTAGTCATTATGTTTCCTCCTTGTTGATTACCGTTTTATGTGGCGCTGGTTTTGACCTCTACCTCGATCGAAATTTCTGTTTTTCTTGCGTCCAGATTCCACAAAATTGAATTTCAGTGTTTCTAATCGCCTAAGTTTTTTGAAAAATCACGATCTGATTATCGATTTAGGAAGAGGTCGCAAAATTCGGATTCCTCAAAATAAATTTGGAATTTACCCTACTTATCAGTAATTTAAAAAAAGGGGATTTATGAAACTGGTATCTAGTTAGACGATTTAAAATTGCAGATTGTGAAAGATTAGACAGTAATTAATTTCGGCAATTTAAATCGGCAATCGTAAAAGAAGATGGTACTGCTCGCAGCCGATACTAATTTTCAGGTTGCCAGCCAAATCTCTTTGCTTTACAGATATAACCTTTGCTGAAAGTTTCTTGCCAGTCGCTTATTTTTGGTAACTCAGTTGGGTGTCAGTCGATTGGGCGACTTGAAAAAATTTTAATATTGTGCTAGCAAAATCAAGCAATTGGGCGCGATCGCTACCAGGTAAATTTCAGTACTAACTAATGTATTGAGCTGTACTCGCATCTAGGCGCACTTGCGATCGCGCAATTTACTCTGCAATTAAGTAATCAGTTTCCTAGCAATCAACCACTTACAAAAGGCATATTTGTGGTAGCAAACTTCGGGCGGCTAATCTGCAACCAGACTGATTACTCCCTGGAAATCAGCCACCATAATGTGACAGTTAGTAGATAAAGAAATATTAAGCAGGAGTCAAACTTTGAGCGATCAATTAAAGAAAGGCGACAAGGTTACATGGAAGACCTCACAAGGTGAAACCAGCGGCACTGTGAAGAAAAAACTCACTTCACCCACAGATATCAAAGGACACCACGTCGCCGCATCCAAAGATAATCCTGAGTATCTAGTTGAAAGCGAAAAAACTGGGAAAGAAGCTGCTCACAAGCCTGAATCCCTCAAGAAAGAGGAGTAATGCTGAATTATGAATAATGATGTGAAATCAGCCATCGACGAGTTTCACAGCGTTGTTAACATGACTCCGCAGGAACTTGAGTCCTGGCTTAAAACTGAAGATTCTAAAGCTGTTGGGCAGAAGGATGGAGAGGAAGAATCAACAGGTCACAAATCTGGTAAGCGTATCATCGAGCTGTTGCACAAGAAGAAGGATGAGTACAGCGAAGATGATATATCGCACCTTAAGAAAGTGATTAGTTACGTCCACCGCCACAGCGCACAGCAGCCGTCAGGCGATATAGAACACACGCGCTGGCGCTACTCACTGATGAATTGGGGTCACGATCCGCTTAACGGTGCTTAAACGAAAAACAAGACTCTAAAAAGGTATAATACAGGCATGGCAACCATTTCACGTTATGGTGTGATAAATGAAAGAGACAACTCCCGCCGCCATGCCCCCTTGC
>NZ_JAMPKB010000099.1:0-15900 GCF_039961925.1 Trichocoleus sp. DQ-U1
GCTCCCATTGGTCATCGCGCAGGGCATACCGTCGTGTCATTGCTCAGCCTTTTCTTCTCTCTCTTGCTCTAGCTTATCTAATTGATGACACGCCCTAGCAAGACTGCGAGAGCGAGCGCGCCTTTAAACCTCACTCTCCTGACGCGGATCGTCGCTGGGAGGATGCCAGCCGCCTTGCACCCAAAACCGACGAGATTTTTGAATAAAACCATCATTATGAAACTCATCATTAAAGTCAAGACGATTACAAGTAGCTCTACCTGTAGGGGTCATCCCTAAAATCTTGATACCGTCTGCTGTCCAGATAAAATGCTCTATCCACTGTTGCTGACGAGGATTAAATAAGGAGATTTCTTCTTGAGTCGCCGGGTCAATTCCAACTACAAAATTATAACGACGCTCATTACAGCGACGGCAAGCTAAAGCTAAATTTTCAATCTCATCAGACCCTCCCAAAGACTGCGGCAACAAATGCTCTATGGTGAGTAGAGATGTACTCAAAAATTCAGGAGAATGGCAATACTCGCACAAATATTTTGCTCGTTGCCGTACCAACTGTTGGAGCTTGTTTGAAATCGTCACGGTTGAGCAGAAATTTGGGCGTTGATGTAGGTAAAAATCATGTCTAATTCTCCTATACCCTCCAGTTCAGCAGCTTCTTCTGGCGTGAGCAAATCAGCCTTTTTTTTATCCAAAAGTTCTTCCATCCGGGACTGGAGTTCTTCTGTGAACTTGAAAAGATTCATATTCTTTACTTTTTCAACTCGGATGCCAGTCGTTAGCCAAGAAGAGGGTCTAATTACTACTGGGGTCATAACATTTTTATAGTAGCTTTAGTTCGGTTGTACTATTATAGCGATCGCGCCTTCACACTTCATATCTATGAGCGATGAATAGTTAGGGATGCGATCGCTGTACTCCAAAATGCCCAAGTAGACGCAAGTTTTATTGCTTCTATAGAAAGGGTTAGAGGTAAAATTTGACAAAATTGCTACAGAAAACCATGCAAAAGTTGCTTACTACCGGATTGAATACAGCAGTGGAATACTCTAATGAATAAACCGACAGGAGATGACATAGGCGACTCAGTAAGTAGTTCGCGGGAAAGTTGGTTTGATAGAAAGAAAGCCTGGGAGTACATAAGCCGTTACTTTCAAGATGGCAAAAAAGAGATTCGGATCGCCTCCGGTTTTTTCACTATAAGGGGTTGGGGACTGATCCGAAGATACACAACTGGTAAGCGTGTTTACCTCCTGGTTGGTATTGACGACCCCGGCGAGGATCGAGCAAGAAAAGCTCTGATCGATGAAATCATGCGCGATCTGCGTACTGGCTTGGACAGAGATCGACGACAGACCGTGCTTGATTTAGTAAAAAAAATGGAGTCCGGTCGTTTACGCCTTGTAGATGCTAGGGCTACAGACCATCATGCCAAGCTCTACATAGTTGACTGTAAGGTAGCTATTATGGCTTCGTCCAACCTAACTGGACGTGGTTTGATGGAGCAAATTGAGTCTGGCAATGTTATCACTAAACGTTGTGAAGTTGTCGCACTTGCGAATGACTTTGATAATTACTTTGCACAAGCAAAAGACATCACTCAGGAACTACTAGAAGCCCTCCGGCTCTGGCTCAATTTTGTGCGTCCTTGGGATGTTTATCTAAAAACTATGCTGGCTCTGGAAGACCTTCAATCTGTCAAGAGCAACTATAAAAAACGACCTGTTAGTTACCAGATAGACATGATTGCTCAAACACTGCGTCAAATCCGCGATTTTGGAGGTTCGATGCTCGTAGCCTCTACCGGGCTAGGCAAGACTGTGGTCGCAGTTCATGTGGCATTACACCTGCGTGAAGAAGACGAGATTGATAATGTTATGGTTATTGGTCCAAAGCCAGTTCGCAACATTTGGAAGCGCGAAATGCGTGATGCTGCTCTACCTTGCGAATATTTTATTCGTCAGGCTTTGGACAAAGAAAGTTCCGCTCAAGATGGTAGCCTTGAATTCTTTGAAGAAATTGCAGAGAATATTCACCAACAGCGTTGGCTGCTAATTATAGACGAAAGCCATACTTTTAGAAACCGCCACAAGCAAGATTTATTCAATATGAAAAAGCAGCCAGCAGAAGCTAGGGCATTTGTTAGGCTGAGAACGCTTTTTAAAGAAAACAACCTCAAGGTATTACTTCTGACTGGCTCACCTTATGCAAGAGATATTGACAACATAAATAACCAGTTATTTTTATTGCCCCATACTGCTGAAAGCCGTGTTTTGTTGGACGAATATGTAGATGATGCACGTTCATGGCACATCAATGAGACTGATGAATTTATTCACTTACCAGTAGCTTCCCAACTAACTACGCCTCACGTAGCCAAATATTACGGTCAACCGGATGGACAAGAGACTTACATCACCTTTGGGGAAGATAAGAAATACATTCCAAGGGTAACATTACACAGTGTTACTTTCCCTCTTCTACTAGAAACAGAACTCACCACAGCTATTGTTGATGGCTACTTTGATCTAAAATCACCTAAGCCAATGTTTAGAGAACTCATAAGAAGATTGGTCAAAATAGCGTGGTCAAGTTCACCTTTAGCTATTCGCGGAGTGCTTGAGAATGTTATTGATACTCCAAGAGGAAAAAATGAGTATAAACTTGGAAAACTAGAGTTTGCAGTTACACGCCAGGAAAGACAAAAAATTATATTACCTATAATTGAAAAACTGCATGAGTACAATTTTGAGAGTGACACTAAACTAAAATCACTTTGTCTCATTCTTCAAGAGCTTCAGCAGAGGTCAGAAAAGGCTATTATATTTTGCGAACGGCGGGCAACTATTATTTACTTGTTACAAGCTTTAGCTAAGTTAATACCTTCCCTGCGTGTAGCCACTACGATAGAGCAGGGAGAGTCTATACATAAATACGAGATGAAGGAAACTAAAGAAATAGAGAAACTTATTAAACAGTTTGCACCAGTAGCTAACGATGCTGAAGGCAAGTATGAGGAAAATTATGATGTTTTTATTTCAACAGATGCTCATGGGGTCGGTGTCAATATGCAGGATGCGTCTATAGTCATTAATTATGATATTGATTGGACGCCCATTAGTCCAGTCCAGCGTGCTGGTCGCATACTGCGTTTTTGGCATTCTCCCCGAACAGTTGAAGTATATACTTTTATTCCTACTTTGACGGATAAGACAAATCTTAAATATGATCTGGTAGGCATCAGACGTCGCTGGGAAAATCTTATGGCACGTCATGAGGAGTCTAGAAAGTTGACTGATTTGTCTGTCTTAACTGCCAGGATTACACAAAAAATTAATATGTCAGATGTGGCATCAGAAGTAACTATAAGATCGGGGCAATTAGACCTGGAAGCTATAGCCGATATGGATATTTCTCCGTATTTCCAGCACACAGCTAAACTACAGGATAATCGTGATTATGCCAAAACTATCCTTAGTGATATTATTAGTGCCAAAGTTTACTCAGAGCATAGCCCCTCAATTTACGTTCTGCTGAATCATAATGGTAAGTATCATGGGCTTGTTTATAACCCTAAAACTAAACAATTGCGTGAGCCAACTGTTGTTAAGCTCCTCGATCTAATTGCCTGCACTGAAGATACTGAAACGGCTTTGGTTGATTACGACCAAGCTGAAGAATTGAGTGATGCTTGCATTCAAGCTTGGTGTGACCAAGAGGGTATTAAACCTGAAGATGTTGTCCGAGAATGCGCCCTGTACCTGAAACCAGAGAATGAGGGGGATACTGTCAACAATTGGTTTAATGCTCAATAAACGAATTACTAAAGCAAAGACGAGATCGCATCCTCACCCCATCTAGAAACGCGATCGCACTCTTCCCCTCTTTCTTCCTACGCCCCCATCCCCGAATATTGTTTCAATCCCCGCCGCCACATCCAACGATTCCAGACAAAAAACAGCAAACACCAACCGAACATTGCCAACAAACCCCGCCCTAAATCCACTGGCAACCCTACCAACAAGGCCGCCGGGAAATGCACCAGATAGGGAAATGGCGTCCACAGCACCACCTCACGCACCGCTGGCGGAAAAACTTCTAGGGGTGCCACAACGCCAGAAAGAAACAGATACAGCAAAAACCAGAATTGCTCGATGGCGCTAGCGCGTTCCGTCCAAAAAGCGAACAGAGCAAACGTGTATTGGATGAGAAAGCGGAGCGTGAAGGCGATCGCTAACACCCCGAAAAATAATAAAATTGTCCCCACACTCGGCAACCAAAGAGCCTTCGGGTAGAGAGTGAAAAACAAGATTATCAACCCCGCAATGAACGGTAAACGGGCAAGGCGTTCGGAAAGATGAGAAGCGACATGATGCCACACCGGGTCTAAGGGTTGCAGCAGTCGAGAAGACAACGTCCCTTGTACCACCTGCTTCTCAAAATCCCAAATCACCCAAACAACCGTAAGCTGCCTAACCAGAAAGGCTGCAATGAAATAACGGGCAAAATCTACTGGCGAGAGTCCAAATTGCCCGCCTTGCGCTGCTGCCTCCATCCAAATCCCCATCAAGATGAAGGGCACAGAACCTGATAGCGCCCACAAAAATAGTTCTGCCCGATACTCCAGCATATGAGCGTAATAAGCTAGCAATAAAGCTTTCGCGATTCTAATTGCTGAACTCATACAACGACTCCCGCCCGAAACACCTGACCGATTACTTCTTCAATCGGCGGGTCAGTCACCGCCAAATCCAATACATCCATTTCCGCCAAAATTTTAGCAACTGTGCGCGTCAGCGCCTCCCGCCGCACCAGCAACCGCACCACTTGACCTTCTACTGCTTTGATTTCGCCATAAGACTTTAAAGATGCCAAACTTCCCCTTTCAAGATCATCTTTGGGTAGCGGATGCGTCAACTCTACTTTTACCTCGCGGTAGGGGGCAAAGCGATCTAGGAGTCCATCCAAACTGCCATCATAAATTAGCTGACCTTGATGAATCAGTAGCACCCGCTGACACAAGGCAGTAATGTCTGCCATGTAGTGGCTGGTTAAGAGAATCGTCGCTCCATAGAGCTGATTGTACTCTCGCAAAAATTCCCGCACCCCCACCTGAGCATTGATATCCAGCCCCAGCGTTGGCTCATCCAAAAATAGTACCTTGGGCTGGTGGAGGAGGGCGGCTAACAACTCAGCCTTCATCCGTTCCCCCAAAGAAAGCTTTCGCACCGGCTGATTCAGCTTGCCTTGCAATGAAAGCATCTCAGTCAGCTCCCCCACCATCCGCCGAAACTCTTTGTCGGAGATGTTATAAACAGCGGCGTTTATCCTCAGCGAGTCCATCGCTGGCAAGTCCCAGAGCAACTGCTGCTTTTGCCCCATCACTAGCGTAATTTGTTTTAAAAAGGACGCCTGACGCTGGAAAGGAACCTGTCCCGCCACTCTTACATTCCCTGCGGAGGGATGGATTAACCCCGTGAGCATCTTCAGAGTCGTCGTTTTTCCCGCGCCATTGGCACCTAAAAACCCCACGACTTCCCCCGGTTCAATCTCGAAGGAGACATCTTGAACCGCCTTTACCTCGCGGTAGGTGCGGCGCAGAAAGTGCTGTAATGTCCCCTTAAGTCCGGGTTCTTTAACCGCCACTGGGTAGACTTTGCTCAGTTTCTCAGCCGAGACAATAGGCATTGCAATTAGCTTTTTCTATAAATCTAACTTGATACTCTAAAAAGCGGCTGGATGTCCCTATCCAATGGCAAGACTTAAACAGGTATCCTAGATTACTCTCGATTCCAGATCGAGCTTTTCCAATCTCAAGGTATTTACGTTTTTGTCTATCTACGCCATAAACAGCAATGGGCAGTTTGCCGATGGTTGGGGGTTTCAGATGGATGATATCAACGAAATAGGGCAGAGGTATCCCCTGCCCTAGATAGCGCCGCCTCTCGTTAACTTACGGACTATGCATAAACTCGACCGTTGAGATAATAGTCTCGCGTACCCTTGGCGTTGATAGCTTCTCCCAACCGATTTAAAGCATGGACGTAAGCTGCTGTTCGCATCGAAATCGCTAGTTCCTGAGATATCGACCAAATTTTCTCAGTTTCTTCGACCATTTTTTCCATTAAGCGTTGATTGACTTCTTTGAGCGTCCAATAAAGTCCGCTGCGATTTTGTACCCATTCAAAGTAGCTGACTGTAACACCGCCCGCATTAACTAAAATATCGGGAAAGACGTAAATTCCTCGTTCTTCCAAAATTCTGTCAGCCGCCGAACTAACTGGACCGTTGGCGACTTCAAAAATATATCTTGCTTTGATATCTTTGACATTCGCCTCATTAATTTGATTTTCTAAGGCGGCGGGAATCAAGACATCCACATCTAAAGCTAAAAGTTCCTCGTTGCTGATGACTTCGTGTTCATCCATGTGGCAAACGGTGTCTTGGCAGTAGAGGGCTTTAATACCTTTGCTGGAGACTTTATATTGCCGAATACTGGGAATATCTAAACCTTTTTTGGAATAGACACCACCTTGGGAATCGCTAACCGCAACAACTTTATATCCGGCTTTGTAGAGTAATTCTGCTATCTCTGCACCAGCATTCCCAAATCCTTGAACGGCTACGGTTGTCTCTTGAGGGAGTCGATCGACTTTGCTCATGATACTTTCAATCACAAAGAAAGCACCCATAGCGGTAGCAGTATCTCTGCCTAAACTACCCCCCATTGTTAACGGTTTGCCGGTGACAACGGCTGGAGTAATTTGACGGCGGATGATACTGTATTGATCCATCATCCAACCCATAATCATGGGATTGGTGTATACGTCGGGTGCTGGAATATCCACGTCAGGGCCAATAAAGTCTGCGATCGCATCCACATAACCCCGACTCAACCGTTCTAACTCCATCTTCGAGAGTTCTTTCGGATTCAGCGTAATTCCCCCTTTCGCTCCGCCAAACGGTAAATTTAATACCGCACACTTAAAAGTCATCCAAAAGGCTAAGGATTGCACTTCATCCATTGAAACATTGGGGTGATAGCGTACCCCTCCTTTAGTCGGCCCTCTGGTATCATCGTAACGGACACGATAGCCCTGAAAAATCCTCAAAGTGCCGTTATCCATCCGGACAGGAATTGAAACGGCTAAACTGGCTTTTGGATATTTTAAGTGTTCGGCTGCATCGTCGGAAATAGAAACAAATTTTAGGGCTTGTTCTAATCTTTGGCTAGCATCAGCAAATAATGAGTCTGACATCCCACGATTCCTCCTGTTGCACGATCAAGCTGGTATGCAAATACAAATTTCACTTTAAGAAAAGCAGAATGGTGCAAATTAAGCTAATTCTTGAGGATTGGAAGTGAAAAAGTTAACTGGTATGCAGCATAACCAATTACCCATTACAAACCCTACAAGTAATGTTTAATTACACCACCTGTTTCAGTAGATTCTCGCAATAGAAAACGATTGCTTTGGCTAGGGTTCTTAATTAAGTAGGCAAAAACCGAACCCTCTCTAAACCTATTTTTCAATCGGTAACTTTGCGAGTTGCTCATTGTCGAGTTTCTCAGCAAAGTGAGGATTTTTGGTTTATTGTTACCGACTTAATAAGTGTGCGCGTCGCACGTATTGCAATTAATTTTCTTTCTTGGAAGACGCTTAACTTTCCCTACCAACATTAAAACACAAAAAAAACTGTATTATATGTAACATTTTAAGAATAAGCGACACAATTCCGGTTTAAGTGGAGTTTGGGACAGCGGATGAGGGGGGATGACCCATCAGCGCGATCGCTGTTTATGAAATATCTTGGAAATTAGTGGCAAGCTCTCTAAAGCAGTGTGAAACTGTAAACAGAGGAAATAATTCTCGTCTGCCCTGATGTCAAGCAATCAGTTCTTGTGTCGGCTGAATTCTTATGATTGAAATCTTAGCCGCACTCTCTGCATCTGCGGCGGCAGGAATGAGAGTAGCTCTTCCCTTGCTGGTAATTGGTCTATTGCATAGTACCAATCTCTGGTCAAGCGTGCCCCTATTGTCGCGCTTTCCTCCTCCTGTCGTTTTAGGAGTGCTAACCAGCTGGTCGTTATTTGAGCTGTTCGCCTCGAAAAAGCTGTTGGGTCAGCGCGTACTGCAACTGATCCAGCTACTTTTCAGCCCAATTGTCGGAGCGATTATGGGCGTTGCCGTTGCCCAAATTGCTGGCGCTACCACTGGCCTTCTCTGGATAGTTGCTGTGGTGGGCAGCTTATTAGCGTTCGTCCTCCAGCTAGTTCAGGTCGGCTGGTTCTACCGCTTGCGGCGTTTACCGCTGTGGGTCGTCTTTTTGCAAGATGTTCTGTGCGTTGTCTTGGTCGTCTTCGCTTTCGATGCGCCCAAACATGGAGGACTCATCGCCTTACTCTTGTTGTGGCTAGCTATTCGCAGCTCCAAGGAATGGTATCGCTGGTATCGAGGACAAAAACGCTCTAGGGGACACTATCAGCAACCCGACTAAAGGAAAGCAAAAGTAAAAAGGCAAAAGAAAGGATTGTTTGTTTTTAGTTTGGCTTTTTTACTTTTTTGTTTTATTTTTAGTTTTTACATTAGTCCGACAAAGTGTAGAGGGCCGCGACCGCTAATTAACTCGATTACTAAGGCAAGAAAGCCAAGCATTGCCAGCCGTCCGTTCCAGACTTCTGCTGCTGTGGTCATGCCCCACTCCCAGCGCTCTTGGGGATACATTTTGACTTTCTTCTTGAGCTGCGTGACTTGGGATAGCTTCAAGCTGGGGGCGTCGAGAGCATCAACCACCAAAGTCGCCATTGCTTCAATAAAGCGGGGATGAGTATCTAGTGCTGGCACGCGGCGGAAGTCGTGGATGCCAGATTCTTCTGCCAGTTCGCGGTACTCAATGTCAATTTCTTGTAGGGTTTCGATATGCTCGGAGACAAAGCTAATCGGTACAACCAACAAATTTTCGACTCCCTTGGCTCCCAGTTCTTTTAGAGCGTCTTCGGTATAGGGTTTAAGCCACTCGACTGGCCCGACTCGACTTTGATAAGCCAAGGTGTGGGAATTGGGTCGATTGAGGGTCTGCATAATTAGAGCGGTGCAGTCCTCAATTTCTCTTTGATAGGGATCTCCGGCTTCTTCAACGTAGCTGACAGGAACACCGTGGGCGCTAAAAAAGAGATGAACTTGGTCGGGATTGGGAAATTGGTCCAGTTCTTGGGTAATCAACTCAGCCATTGCTTGTAGGTAGCTGGGTTGGTGATACCAGGAGGGAATGACGGTGTATTCGATTCGGCTCAGTGCTGGGTCTTCCTGCCACAGTCTTTCTAAAAGGCGGAAGCTGGAACCGCTGGTGCTGATGGAAAATTGAGGATAGAGGGGCAGAATTACCAGGTGTTCTATGGCGTCGCGTTTGATGCGAGCGATCGCTTCTTCTGTAAAGGGATACCAGTAACGCATCCCGATGTAAATATTCGCTTCTTGTCCTTGTTGCTGCAATTTTGCCTGAAGCGCTTCTGCTTGGGCTTCTGTAATCCGCCGCAGTGGGGAGCCGCCCCCGATTTCCCGATAGTTTTCTTGCGATTTTTTGGTTCTTAAGGTGGAAATCAGCCACGCTAAGGGTTTCTGTAGCCCAGAAAAGGGTATGCGAATAATCTCTGGGTCGGAAAACAGATTAAACAGAAAAGGCCCAACATCCTCTAAATCATCCGGCCCACCCAGATTTAGTAGCAAAACTCCTACACGACCCATAGCGGTTACAGTTTCCAAATCTTTCATTTTCGTTACTGATTTTAACAATAATATTCTTTTAAAGGTTCGGGTCTGCAATAAGAGATACAGATTTTAACTACGGGTAGAGTAGTGGCTACTATTTTAAGTACTTGGAGTTATCAACACCAATGGCTGTATGATGCGATCGCTCGTTTAGCTGCTGTGAGTGTAGGCGGGGAAGCAAGATTTCGTCAACTACCTTTGCAAGGGTTAACGATCGATTCAGAAACGTGCTGCTATGCATGAAATGGAACCCGATCGATTGCGGCAAATTCTCCAAGAAGTTTACCGGGTACTAAAACCGGGAGGTATCTTTGCCTTGGTCGATTTTCATCGTCCCACAAATCCGCTATTTTGGCCTCCAAGCTCCCTATTTTTGTGGCTGTTTGAAACAGAAACCGTTTGGCAGCTGTTAAAGACGGATTTGGCTGGGTTGTTGCAGGAGATTGGGTTTAATCTGGTGGAAGAACCGACTCTCCATGCAGGTGGAAGTTTGCAGGTGATTCACGCCCAGAAATAAACCACTCCAGAACGCACCAGAAACAGAGCCAGGGGGAAGCAGCGCCTCTACTCTGCATTCCCAGATACACGAATTAGCTGCAAATGAGACGCCTTCTCTTGCCTCACAAGCAGCTACTCGCACCCGAAAATCAAGGAAATATATCACGATGAAAAGCGAAACAATTGAGCTATTATCAAGCCGAGAGTTAGATAAAATGCGTCAGGCTGGACGCTTGGCGGCTGAACTCCTCAACCATCTAGAACCGATGGTCAAGCCAGGAGTCAGTACCCTAGAAATCAACGATGAAGCCGAACGCTGGACTTTGGCTCACAAAGCGAAAAGCGCCCCGCTGGGCTACAAGGGATTTCCCAAGTCTCTTTGCACCAGTATCAACGAAGTGGTCTGTCACGGCATCCCCAGCGCTAAACAGGTTCTCAAAGAAGGAGACATCATTAACATTGATGTGACGCCGCTGGTGGATGGCTACCACGGCGATACCTCTAAGACGTTTTTTGTCGGGAAGCCCTCACCCATCGCGAAAAAGTTGGTTGAGGTGACGCTGGAGTGCCTAAACAGAGGAATTGCTGAAGTCAAGCCGGGGGCGCGGATTGGCGATATTGGGGCAGCGATTCAACAGTACGCTGAAGGAGAAGGTTTTTCTGTGGTGCGGAACTTCGCGGGACACGGTGTTCACCGCATTTTCCATACTGCACCAGAGATCCTCCATTATGGTAGACGCGGAACCGGGAAGCGTCTGAGACCGGGCATGGTTTTTACGATTGAACCGATGATTAATGAGGGAACTTGGGAAGTCGAGCTTCTCGACGATGGGTGGACAGCTGTCACACTCGATCGCAAGCTCTCCGCTCAGTTTGAGCATACGGTGGCTGTTACTGAGTCAGGCGTCGAAATCCTTACCCAAGCTTAAGATTAGGGGTTCCCCAATCAAAGGTTGCTTTGTCGGTATCGAGAAATTGCTGGGAATTTATCAGGAGCGTAGATGCACCAGGTTTTGGTTAAAAAATCTAAAATTGTTTGGCTTCTACCCAATTCTTCGCCGCAGTACCTTTGGGAGGATAAATTCATGGAAATCCCTGAGGTGAAAGCATCCCCCGGCTTATAGCCGTGGGGAGTTTCAACGGCGTTGTTTTTGTAATTCAGCAACTTGTGCTTCTAGTTTGTTGATACGCTGCTTGAGTTCGATTACCAGAGTGGCTAGGCGGTCAAACATGGGGTCTGCTGAGGCTGGTCGATTGCCTCTAGGGGCGATAGGAGGCGCTGGTTTCGTTGAGCCGGTTCTTCCAGAGGGGGACTGGTTCTGTCCTTGTAACTGCGACTGTAGCTGATTTATTTGCGATCGCAATTGATAAGTTTCGGATTCCAATCTAGAAATCCGCGATTCTAAGTAAGATGACTCTTGCGCCAGTGTTTGTTTGGGCAGCAAGGCGATTCCCAACATGATGGCAAGGCAAAACAACTCCATTTTTCTGAACATACATTATCGATCCTCCTAGGGAGGACAATGCGTGTGTTGGTAATTTCATGGGGCACTCAGCGATCGCTTTCACCAAGCGATCGCCCTAAATTAAATCAGAACAAGCAGGCTGTGTGGGTGTATCGATTGATTCAGGCGCTTGGACTTTCGTCTTTCTAATTTTTGATTTTTTGCTTTGCGTCCAGCTACAGATATCACGCGCTAGCTGTTTCCCATTGACTGCACAGTTAGAAGCTTTTTTGGTAAACTCTTCTACCGATGTAGTCGGGTCGCCCGGTCGAGATTTCACAAGACCATGAGCGCATTCATTCCGGTCGTAGCTCCAGAGCCTCACAGCATCAATCAAATCTTCCCTAGTTTTATACGGAACTTTCTCATCCCGCCTTTTCCATTCCTGAATCAATCTTCCTAGGAAAGTTTCTTTATTTGTAAACTGATGAGTTTCTCCGGCTTCTTTCAGTCTAACAACTAAGTAACTGAGAAGCCGATCTGAAATGATGCTTTCCGCAATCATAATTGATTCCACGAAAACACTTTCTTCAGAAAGTGCTAGTAAATGTTAATTAAGTTGTTTTCGCTTTCCCCGTTCGGCGATTCTGCGTCAAGCGCTGGAGCATCAATCGGCTCAGGACTACATAAATCATACCTTCGTGATTTTCAGGCAATCTTTCAGAGCCGCGAGTCAGGATTCTTATCTCTTGGCGCACCGCTGCTTCCTATCTATTTACAAACAGTCTCTTAAACATAGCCAGCGCTAGCCCTAACCTTCACAGGAACTTTATCTTATCCTCTATCTAAAGACGTATCCTTTAAGGCGGTAAGCCCTCGTACTGTATGCTTTAGGGATTAAAAAATTCAGTGTATACAGTGATTGCATCTATCTAAAGTATGTATTTTTTTGATGAGGATCGAGTGTAGGTGCTTGCGAACGCCAGAAAAGGTGTGTCATTCTTAATTCAACAAGCGAGCGCACTAAAGCTCAAAAAATTCACAAGCAAGCTAATCGCTAAAAGCATCTACATAATTTGATACTTGCAATCGCTCTTACCCAACCTCTCAAGCATTACTTGAAGAGATGGGAAAGATTCGCTTGGATTTCTGAGAAGTGTGGAGCGATTCTGAAAGGAAAGCTTACCTCAAACTAACTCTGACATTAACGTTCACCGTAGAGACAGGAAACTAATGACTAACGCAAATTTACTGAAAAAGTTACCAATGGCTGCTACTTTAAAAAATGCTGGAATTAGCTTAGCGAGTTTAGCTGCTGTGCTGAGTAGTACTCCCTCCTATGCTGCAAGTTTTACCTTTAATCCTGCAAACACCCAGACAATTGGTAGTGTTACAACAAGCGATGGAGAGGCCATCTTAAATTCTTCTGGGACATCTGATTCCG
Source organism: Trichocoleus sp. DQ-U1 (assembly GCF_039961925.1). NCBI lineage: Bacteria > Bacillati > Cyanobacteriota > Cyanophyceae > Leptolyngbyales > Trichocoleusaceae > Trichocoleus > Trichocoleus sp. DQ-U1. The sequence goes on from NZ_JAMPKB010000099.1 coordinate 13,158, forward strand.
AGATAGAGCAATTCTTGGGCTTAAATGCAGGTAGTTTAGACGCTGTTCAAGGTCAAAATGCTACTAATGGTTCTGCTCTGAAAACAACAATCAAAGCCAAAGCAGGAGATGTATTTAGTTTTGATTGGAAGTTTAACGCTGGTGACTACCTGCCATACAATGATTTTTCCTTTTTCTCCATCGGTTCTGTTATCCAGAAACTAGGTGATGTTGCTCTATCAGGTAATTATGGTGAAGCCAACGGAGTCAATACTACTTATACTTTCACCGCAGATGGAATTTACACTGTAGGGTATGGGGTTCTCAATTTGCTCGATAGTGGGCTTGATTCAAAGTTAACGATTAGCAAAAAAGGTGCTTACACTGAAACAGCTCCTGTTCCTGAACCTGCTTCTGTATTAGGTCTGTTAGCATTTGGTGCTATGGGTGCAGGTTCCCTGAAGCGCAAACAGCAGCAGAAAGTTGCAGTCAAAGCATAAGTGAATAAAAACCGAATTTAATTTAGTTGCTGCTGTATCCAAGATACAGCAGCTTTTCAATTTAAGTTTTCCTAGTATACGATCGCTCTTATCCAGTCAATGCGCTCCTCCATGCACTCAAAGGCAAACTTATAGGATTGAAATTTGATGATATTTTTGGTTGTTTTAGTTTTCATCCTATTAACCTTTGCGAGAGTCCGCAGTATGGCACCCACAACAGATCGGTCAAATTCCTCAAAAGTCAGGTTGTGTACTCAGCGTTAATCTTCACATAGTCATAACTCAAGTCGCAGCCCCAGGCGACACCAGAACCCGAACCATTCCCGATGCTCAGCGCGATCGCAACAGTCTGATCTTTGAAGTTGGTAGGTGAGGCGGGGCGACCAAATGCAACAGGTTGACCGGACTCTACTTGCATTAAGTCATTGCTGGAATCAGTGCTGAGTAACTCTTTTGCCGACGCCGCCGCCGCTTGTTTTAAATAAGCACTCGCCGCCGCCCGATCGAAGGGCAACGGTTGACCATTTTCCATCAATAAGAAGTCCCCTAGCTGAATGCGGAGATGTTCTTGATCGAACAGCACTCCGGAACGACCCGCCGCTGCTGCAATTCTTCCCCAGTTTGGATCGTGCCCAAACACGGCTGACTTAACTAAGGATGAACCGACAACCGTTTTGGCAACCTGACGGGCAGCTTTTTCATCAGATGCGCCGGTAACTTGCACTTCAATTAAGCAGGTAGCCCCTTCGCCATCACGGGCGATCGCTTTCGCTAAATATTGGCAAACTTCAGTCAGCATCGCCTCTAATTTCTCGGCGTCTGGTCCCATCTCGGTAATCGCTGGGGTGCGAGATTCCCCATTTGCTAAGGCGATCAGCGTATCGTTGGTACTGGTATCGCCATCTACGGTAATTTGGTTAAAACTTTGGTCAGCGGCTCGACTCACCATTTTTTGCCAGAGAGAAGGAGCAACCGCCGCATCGCAAGTGACAAAAGCTAGCATCGTCGCCATGTTGGGATGAATCATCCCAGATCCCTTTGCCATACCGCCTATTCGCACCGGGCGATCGCCAAAAGTGGTCTCTAACGCAATCGATTTCGTCACTAAATCGGTAGTGACGATCGCTTGGGCTGCTGCATCGCCGCCGGTTTCAGAAGCAGCAGCGACCAATTTAGGAATTCCATCTCGCAGGGCATCCATCTTAATTCGTTGCCCAATAACGCCCGTAGATGCTAGCAAAATAGAGTCAGAGGAAATATTCAGTATTTGAGCCAACATCTGAGCGCTTTCAATCGCGTCGATCCAACCTTGGGAACCCGTGGCGGCGTTGGCTTGCCCAGCGTTGCAGAGAATTGCGTGGGCGCTGTGTTTGGTAGAGAGGTGCTGACGGCAATAATCGACACAAGCGGCGCGTACTTGACTGGTGGTGAAGACGCCTGCTGCGATCGCTTCTACCTCTGAATAAATTAGCGCTAAATCCGGTAAGCCTGAAGGCTTTAGTCCGGCGGCGATTCCAGCCGCCCGATACCCTCTAGGAGCCGTTACTCCACCACTAATGATTTGCCAGTTTGTCATCACTCCCCCTGAAAGATAAATGATGCAAATTTTAGCAATTCTCAGGGCTGCGGTGAGTGTTACTGAGTCATAAATTAAATTGGACGCGATCGCGTACCGCCCTTTGGGCATGAAAACAGCAAAGCGAGGCGTTAGCCTAGCGCCCAAAAAGTCAGTTCGCGTTGTGGATGTTCTCTACAGTTCACTCCCGTTCTACGCGAGCGATTGGGAAGAAGCGATCGCGTCCCCAGCAGCGCTGTCTAGTTTCGGAAGTTTGCGACTGGCACAGGTTTTCGCGGATCGGATTGCTAAAAATGGTGGTGAGTCTTTTAGGCTTGTAAGAACTAATCGTCCATCAGGCGACGAGCATCTTATCTCAAGCAAGCGGAAGTTCAGAAGCGATCGCTTGACCTTAATATCCTTTAATCTGTAAGCCTCAATACTTCAATTCTTCACCCGATAATGAAGCAATAAGACACCACTTGCATAGATTTTGCTGTCGGTGTGTTCTAAAGCGGTTTGCTTGATGACTCCAGAAAAAAGTGGAATGCCCGAACCGAATAGTACCGGACTCAACTTCAGGATGATCTCGTCAATAGACCTCTTGCAAAAGTCGTCGCTGGGGTAATATGGGGTCTAAAATTAGACGATTGCTAGCTGCCAGTCATAAGTTTTACTCATCTTACCTTTGACTGAGCCGAAGTTCATA
>NZ_JAMPKB010000100.1:0-15726 GCF_039961925.1 Trichocoleus sp. DQ-U1
CTTCTCCATCAATTTCTATCCACAATCACCAACTCCTCTCTCGGCTTGCAACTTCTCTCCTCAACCTACTTCAGGGTTTCTGAGTCTACAAATGCTTATCCCGAACTGAGGTTAATATAGATGGCGATACCCGCTCCGCACACTCTCTGCGGTCAGAAGCTGCATTCTGAGTAAAAATTTATCGATTTTCTGCACAGTTCAAACTCCTGATTAAACAACCAGCGCGAAAAGCACAGCGATCGCCCTAAGACTTCTAGAGCGATCGCGCTGGTTGAAAGTTCCAATTCGATACGAGGGATGCAGGTAAAAAAGGAGCGCCACCACATCCCGATGCAACAACTTCTTAGTGAGGTAGCTTGCTCAACTCAAACCAAGTGCGAGAAGCGACAATTCCATCCGCTACCAAGCCACGGGAGCTTTGGAAGCTTTTCACAGTATTCTGGGTAATTGACCCAAATATACCATCGGGAATCAACTGTAGGACTTTCTGAAGGGTTTTCACTGCTTCACCACGGCTACCTAGTCTCAGTTCCGGCATATCAACGGGGGCACCAGAGTAAAGAGCTTGCCACGTCTTAGCGCCAACAATCCCATCTTCTACTAGAAAGACGCGGTGTTGAAAAGCTTTCACGGCATTTTCGACGGGGAGGTCAAACACATCATCGAAAGGAGTGGCATAATAGCCCCAATGAGCGAGTAGTTGTTGGAGTTCTACCACTGCGCGATCGCGGGAACCTCTACGCAGAACTGGCTTTTTAATCGCATTGGTAGCAGCGGCTTGAGGAGTCATGGCTTCAAATTGATTGGTTGATTGCATGATGAATTTTCCTGGGAAGTGTTGTTTCTACAGTTCCAATCTACTGATGGCAGCCCCGCTTCCCCTTCGCCCTGCTAGGTGTATTTAAACTCACCTTAACCGCTCACCCATTCGTATGAAGCAATACCCACTCGCCCGCTGCTACACGATTCGCTCATTCTGGTGAATTGACCAGTTGTAAAATCTGCACGGGTGTCAATTCCTGTACATTGCTGAAAATCGCAGCAGCACCAGCAGCCTTGAGAGCATTTGCATAAGCATCCCTTTGTTGCTGGTTTTCCTGAACGTGGGGTGGCAAAATGCCCACTGCAATCCAACGACGGTCAGGGTGGAGCGATTCTCCTTGGGAGACGCTAAGCGATCGCGCCTTTTCAATCGTGTAAATATCGGCAACCGTATCTCCCACATAAATAACCGGGGTTGAGGGGGGAACCGACGATCTTTCTTCCATCGCTTGTACTGCCGCAAACAGCCCTGTTGGGTCAGGTTTACCCGGAGCATCTTCCATCGCAATGAGCAACGGCGACTTTAAACCCAAGCGTTGCTCTAAGACATAATTAGCCGATCCACGGGTAGCACCACTAAAAAAGCCCCAGGGAATTCCAGCCGCTGTCAATTGCTCTAGATAGCTCGGCTGTAATAGCAGCGGTTCATGGCAGATATAACCCGTCCAATGGTGAGGATCTGGCCCTCGATACCGCGATTGGAAAAAAGCAACCAAAACGTCATAATCAAGGCTTAGCTGCGATCTTTTCTGTCCAGCGCTTTCAAAGTAACGATATACCAACTCTTGGGATGCCTCCCAATCGTTATTCCACATCCCTTCCAACTTCAGATGGTCAATTTCCTCTGGGGTTGGTCGGTAAGCACCCTCTGTAAACTGCTCCACAGTATCAGCCAGCGCCCGTCGGTAAGATCCCCCAACATCTCGCACCACACCGTCAATATCGAAAACGACTAAACTTAGGCAACTAGATTCTTGAACCACTGCAAAGCACCTCCCAATCCCAATTAAAATATCCGATGAGCAAACACATAGCTATCCACGATCGCCTAGGTGTAAAATAATCGTTTGTAGAGTATTCAACAAGCCTGGGACTTCCCTGGAGGTGTGATTGTCGAGGTTTATTTTAAAGGTTCTCTGGCTGGAAGAGAACGTCGCACTAGCAGTTGACCAAGTAGTAGGCAAAGGCACCAGCCCCCTGACATCTTACTTTTTCTGGCCTCGGAACGATGCTTGGGAACAGCTAAAAAATGAGTTGGAAGCCAAGCATTGGATTACCGATCAAGAGCGCGTCGCGTTGCTCAACAAAGCGACAGAAGTGATTAACTACTGGCAAGAAGAAGGCAAACGCCGTTCTATGTCTGATGCTCAGGCAAAATTTCCAGAAGTCGCCTTCACGGGTAGTGCTTAAGAATTCTCCTGTGCATCTGCCAGAGTTTAATGCTTTTGTCCTGCTGCCAAAGCACTTCGGAGTTGAGCAAGAGAGATAAGCTAACCTTTATGTGACTAAAGAGGGTAGCAATTTCTTTTCTAGGGCTAAACTGTCCTGCTTAGCAACTGGCGATCGCTCATTTTTGCAAAGGACGTATTGTTCCTGTCACCCTGAAGCGGTGGGACAATCGGTATGTCGCTAACACAATCCGAACATAGAAAAACCCGTTTTCTGAGAAGAAAACGGGTTTTTCTATGACTACCTCTATACCAATCTCTAGAATCTTGCAATTGGCGCTATTCTTGCCGATAGCTAATCGGTTTTTGTGCCGATTTACCATTTGCCGCGGCTACACTGGTGCGTCCGGTAATACTGCGGAAATAAATGCCCCCAATAGTCAGCAAAAACAGCAGGTAACTGACTGCTTGAACGACGTAGAGCTTATCGGTATATCCGAACAAGGCGCTAAAAAGTAGGCCAGGAAACTTGTCATCGGGAAAAATTTGGGTCGTATTCCAAACGATTGGTCCCAAAATACAAGAGGGATTTTTAGCAAACCGTTCGTAGTAGAAACACAAAGCTTCTGACTTCCGATCCATTTGAGCTAATGTAGCGATCGCTGAGTCAAAATGGCTCAACGAGGATACGACTAAACCTGCAACAACTAGGATCAATAAAACGCCCATCACCTGGAAAAATAGGCGGATATTAATCCGAATTCCCCACTTGAATAAAGCAACACCAATCCCAGCAGCAACTCCTAAGCCAGCCAAGGCACCCAAAGCTGGAATTAAACCTTGTTGAAATTTGGCAAGGATAAAGAGAACAGTTTCAAAACCTTCCCGCAGAACTGCGATGAAAATTAGGCTGAAAATACCCCAACCCGAACCCCCTTTTTGCCTCAGAGCCGATGTAACGGCTCCTTCGACAGATGCTTTCATCGAGCGTGCCTGTTGAGTCATCCAGATGAGCATCCAGCTGAGCATCGCGATCGCGATTACACTGAATACACCCTCCAGAAGTGGCTCCAGGACGGGTGCAAAGGGTTGATTGGATTTCGAGAGCGCTTGAGCTATCCAGGCTAACAGAACGCCGACTACGGCACTGGCGGCAAGCCCAGCCCCAACACCCGCATAAACCCAAGGATTCAGGGAACTCTGCTTGGCTTTTTTCAAGCAAGCCAGCACGATCCCCACAACGAGGGCGGCTTCAACGCCTTCGCGGAGGGTGATCGCAAAGGTAGGTAGCGCAGAACTAAAATCCATGACGATTGGTAATTGGTAGTAAGCAATTGGGAAAAAAAGTTGTAGAGGCAAGAGTTTATCTCATCTGAGTTTTGAGTTTTGAGCGATCGCGGTTATTGCACCAGTGAGGTACGCCAAAATTCACGATTATCAAGCTTTTCAGGTTTGAGAATGTACCTCACATAATCGAGAACCGCAATTAGAACTTTCTTCTAGCTCAAAGCTCAACATTTAAAACTCAAAACTCTGCTTACCTATTACCCATTAGCTAAAGTCACGCAACATCTTTTTGATTTCTATGGTGTGCATTTCTTCAGTGCCAATCATCGTGCGGGCAAATTCTTCCAAGTAAATGCTGGCATCTGCAACCGTGTCTAGCAAGGTTTTATAGAGGTCTAGCGCTTTCTTTTCATGATTGAAGCTTTCCCGCAAAATGTCCTGCACCGAATGTTTATAAGTCTCCTCAATGGGAGCAATTCGTAGGCTAGGATGTCCCTCTAAACCTGTCAGAATTTCTCCCGCTTGTTGGGCATGGGTCAAAGACTCAGTTGCCTGCAATTTGAAAAATTCCACAATCGGAATTCGATTGGGGCCAATTACCATCAAGGAATAGTGGGTATAACGCACCACTCCTGCCAGCTCAAATTCCATGATGGTGTTCAGCAGGTCAATAGTCTTTTTTTGGTCAAGCTCTTTCATGCTTTCGGTGATGTCCTAGATTGGTTAACTCTTCGCGATCGCAGTTTGAGCGTTCTTCTCAATTGTCTTGATTAGCTGGTTTACTTCCTCCGGAGTCTTTACGGGTGCAGCCGGGGGAATGGCGGAGGGCCAAGCAGTTTTCAACTGGGTCATGCTGTCTGCGATCGCTTTGTGGGCTTCCGGATTTTCTTTAACCATTTTATCGGCGATCCCTTTATACAAAGTGTCGGCGTAGTTAACAAACCCCCGCGAGTCTTGATACTCAATCGCAGCGGAGATTTTGCCGTTAGCGATCGCGGCTCTATATTCTGCATTCGCCGCATCCAGCAACCCGTTGATCGTCTGTAGCACAAATTTTGGAGACTGGCGTTGGGTTTCGGGTAAAGCCTGAATTGCCGCGTCAACAGCCTGTGTGGACTGAGTGAAACTTGTTTTCACGCTAGCATCCTTGGGTTTGGACTTTATTAAATCTTGCAGGCCAATCAAAGTTGTCTTAAATTCTTTAACGTTGCGTTCCTTGAGTTGGTCTTCCACATCCACGTAAATTTCTTCTACCGGGTGCCCAATGTGAGGTTCCGCTTGGTCGGGTTTTTGTTGATCCAGAAGTTCTCTAGCAACCAAGAGATGACCCTTCATCAAGCCTAACTTGGTCATATAATCAACGTCTTTGGCTTCGCCAGTTAGCACCACATCCTGAATCGTGACCATGTCTTTCACTTGGTCATATTGCTCCTGGCTAATTACTTTTTTGGTAACTAATTCCTCAGGACTGCCGTAGGGACGACTTGCTTGAATTTTATTAGACAGTGCTGGAATGCCTAATTTTGCTTCTAATTTGTCTAACTCGGAGAGAATAGCCGTGTTAATGTTGATTTGCTTACCACTACTGTGATTGTGAGCAGCCGTTTCTGTGGTACTTGCAGGGGAAGAAGCTGCGGTCGAGGGACTCGCTGCTGGGGATGCGGTGTTGTCGGTGGTTGGGGCATTCCCACAGCTGGTGAGAGCGATTAAACCAGCGATCGCCACGGTATAAGATAAAGACCGAAAAGAAGGCATCATTGAAGAGTTTTGAGACATTTTTTTATTCAGATTCCGGGGTTTATTATCTAGTAGTTGCAAAACTATATCAACTACTTTTTGCGAAAATTTCTACTAAGCAGAACCCATTACTTCAAACTGACCCATACAACCGTGTTCTGCCATCTCATCCTGATGGGGATGAAACATATATTTCCCCGGGTACCGGAAGGAAAATTCTAGGATATGCCGCTCAGCGGTACCCATCGTGATGACATCTGTTTCTTCGCTGGGAGTTAGAGTACGCCCAGTGCGATACACCTGAAACATATTGGCGTGCAGGTGAAACGTCGCCGCTACATCGAACTCAATCATGTTCAGAACGTATAGGCGAATCAGTTGATTCTGGTAAATCGGGATCGGGTGCATCATGTAATAGTCAGGCAGACCATTAAAGGCATAAAGTTCATTTTTCCGATCCTCATCGATGTCATAGCCAGCCATCATCAGCACCATCTCATCCGCCGGGGGACGGCTTTCTGGAGGGTCGATGATAAACATTCCATACAGCCCTTTGCTAATATGCCGCGTCACCGGCTCCGTATGGCAGTGGTACAGATGCACACCAAAGGGTTCTGCGTCAAACTCATAAATTGTTGCGGCTCCGTGGCGCACCGGACGCACTCCATCCATCTCAGAACGGTGGAAGCCATGAAAGTGCATTGAATGGGAATGTCCGCCTTGATTGAGGAAAAGAACGCGAATGCGATCGCCTTCTTTTGCCCGTAATGTTGGCCCCGGTACGCGATTGTTGAAAGTCCAGGTGTTAAAAGAAACCGCACTATTGAGCTGTAGCATGGAATTCTCCGCAACAATCCGAAATTCCCGGATTGTCCGTCCATTTTCCTGCTTAATCGTGCCATAATCAAAATCCCGCAACACCCTCATTGGGTTTAAGCCACTCGGATCGGCGGGTGTATCGCTGGCAACTGGTGGTACTCTTGCTGGGAGCGTTCGTTTTTTATTGAGAGCGGGTAAAGCCAAGCGTAAAGCATTACCTCCGGCTAACGCTGCACCAGTCACACCGACTCCTGCTAATCCGAGTGCCAGCAGTTTGCGGCGGCTCAAAGGTTTTCCTTGTTGTAGTAATAGTAGTGGGTTCTTCGGCATGACACGATCGACGGTTCGCGCCGATCAATTGAGGAAAGTTTGTAAATAATTCCAGAAGAGTATAAAACCCTGTTCATTTATTGTCAATTATTCTCAATAAGTAAATCAAGATAAACGTTAGTAAAATTGCTTGCCTAGTTTTGACAGTGCATACATAGCATTAAGGCGTCGTGCGACTTTCATCGCCGTTTTTTCGATAGTGAGGTTCGGTAATCGTCGTGAGGGCGAATTTTTCTGCGTCCTTTGCGGTTAAAACAATCAAGTCCAAGCGCGGAAGAAAGTATTATCCTCCCAAGCAGCAGCAGTGCGTTGCTCAATTTCTGCGATCGCTCTCTCAGCAAGTGGTTGGAATGCCTGGGCTACCTTGACATTTGACTCTAACTGTGTAGGATTTTCAGCGGCGATGACTGCACAATGTACACCTGGGACTGACAGCGAATATCCTAACGCTTGATGCATTCCCTCCAACACTCCCGGCTTAAATAGACGCCCATAAGCTGGCACTTTCATGGCAATGACGCCCACCTTTTTCTCCTGCGCCAAGGGTAGCACTGCGGGGATAAACGGGCGGGGATGGTGTTTATCGGCAGCATTTACGGGAATAAGTGTCGTATCAAAGGCATAGCGGCGCAAGCCTTCAGCAATGATTGCCGGTTCGTGGTGCCCGGTGATGCCAACGAAACGCACTAGCTTTTGCTGTTTTGCCTCTTCCAAAGCCTGAATTGCACCGTTGCGCCCAAAAATTTCGTCTAGTTCTGGCTCAAAAGAGACATGATGGAGTTGCCATAGGTCAAGGTAATCTGTATTCAGACGTTTAAGAGTGCGCTCCAACTCCCGCCAAGCCCCATCTCGGTCGCGGATAGCTGTCTTACTGCTCAGGAACAACCTACTTCGATGTGCAGGTAGAACTTTTCCTAGATAATCTTCACTAGGGCCATAGCTTGCCCCTGTATCAAAGTGACGAATGCCAAGAGCTAAAGCTTTTTCAACGAGCGCGATCGCTTTCTCTTCCGAATTTTCCCAGGATAATGGTGTCTGTCCAGCACCCCCTAAACCGAGAATTGGGAGACGCACCCCAGTACTTCCCAATTCCCGTTCTGGCATGGTCGCTGTCACCAGGGTTGGAGATGACTCCGCAGGCGTCCGCTCTTCTTTCAACGCCGCAGTGCCGACAATCCCTCCTGCTACAGCTATGCTAGTGGCTAAGAAAGCACGGCGCGTTGTTTTCGGTGTCATGGTGATTTTATAGAGTAGTGCTTCTACTCTTTGTTTTAGCAGCGATTCCTGCTTGCGATCGCAATGATTCTGGTTGTTTCATCGGATGCGATCGCTACTGAAATTTCAACGAAGGAACACTCTGGCTGAAATAAAACAAATCTTCTCTCTCTTCATGTTAGAAAGCATCTGACAATGAAGAATGGGGGAGAAGGTTAAGTGGTGTGAAGAGTAAAGATGTGCAAAATCTTAAAGAATCCTCAGTGGGTAAGCTCAGCAGTTTTAGGAGCAATCCTGGTTGTCGGTGGGAAAGCGATCGCGTCTGAAATTCCGACAACGCCAGAAAATCCCGTTCCTGTTGACACTCCAGAAGTTGTCATGCCCGTCGATGACCCCCCGGAGTCATCATCCAGCGTTTTAGAACAAATTGATGGCTACGCTCAGCCAGACTCGGCGCAGGAAGACTCTGTTGATGACCGCATGAACCAAGTCACCAACGTTTCCCAGCTAAAGGATGTTCAACCAGGTGACTGGGCGTATGAGGCGCTACGGTCTTTAGTAGAGCGATATGGGGTCATTGCTGGCTATCCCGATGGCACCTTTCGGGGCAATCGAGCCTTGAGCCGCGATGAATTCGCTGCTGCCCTAAATCTTGCCCTCAACCGAATTAGCCAGGTACTGCCTGTGGCGAACGGAGACGCCATTGCTAAAGAAGACTTAGTGATATTGGAGCGTTTAAAAGAAGAATATACCCTTGAACTCGCCTTGCTGCGCGGGAAAGTCGATGAACTAACAGCGCGGACTGAGGAACTGAAACTGATTGGATTTTCCACCACGACCAAACTTGCTGGGGAAGCGATTTTTGGGGTTGCAGGCGTTGCAACTGGGGAAAATGCTGATGGCAAGCCGATCGATGACGTGGCAATCTTTGGGCATCGGACGCGCCTAAACTTAGAAACTAGCTTTACAGGTCGAGATATCCTGAGAACTCGACTGCAAGCTGAAGGATTGGGTTCGCTTTCCGAACGTACCCTTACCCCAGAAGGCGACCTGTCTTTTACGGGCGATACTAGCAGTGATGTCGTGATTGATGAGCTGCTTTACCAGTTCCCCGTCGGCAAGAATACAGAAGTCGTGGTTGCTGCCAATGCCGCTGATGCAGAAAACTTTACGAATACCGTCAACCCTTACCTGGATGGCGACGGTGGCAGCGGTGCCTTATCTCGCTTCGGAACCCGTCCTTCCATTTACTACCTGGTTGAGGGGGCAGGTATTGGGATTCGGCACGCTTTCAACGAAAAACTAGAACTGAGCTTAGGCTATTTAGCCGGGGACGCTGATACTCCGGAATCTGGAAACGGATTGTTCAATGGTTCTTATGGGGCACTAGCGCAAGTATTATTTAAACCCAGCGATCGCGCCAGCATTGGATTAACTTATGTTCACGCTTATAAAAATGACCTGCAAACTGGCAGCAATGACGCCAAGCTGAATAATCAGTTAAATCCGTTAGGGTTTCCAGTGGTTAGCAATTCCTACGGTGTAGAAGCCTCTTTTCAGATTAGTCCCCGGTTTGTCGTCGGAGGATGGGTTGGCTACACGGCGGCGAGGGCGATCGCCCTGGGAGATGCCAACATCTGGAACTGGGCTTTAACGTTGGCATTTCCTGACTTGGGAAAAACCGGCAATTTGGCAGGTGTGATTGTTGGCATGGAGCCAAAGGTGACAAATCGGGCTAATAGCCTTAGCCAGTTGGGCATTCAGGATTCAGATACTTCATTGCACCTAGAAGCGTTCTATCAGTACCAGGTGACGGATAACATCGCGATAACACCGGGGATTATCTGGCTCACTGCTCCCGATCATAATGCGGCTAATGACGATCTGGTGATTGGCACCATCCGAACAACGTTTACTTTTTAAAAGTCTGAAGTCATTAGTCATCCGTCCTTAGTTGAGGAGTCGCAACTAAGGACGAATGACTAATGATGAATCTCCAGATTCAGGATATAGCTCCCCAACTGGACTTTTTCCGACCATAATTCATATTCCAGCCGCAGATGTTCTGGCAAGAGACGCCCTTCTAGAGTCAAACTTTTGGTAAAGTTTCGCAGACGCACCTGTCCATGCGCGGCTAAGGACTCGCTATGTAACCAATAGCGGCTAAGACCATAAATTCCTCGTTCCCAGAGATGGCGATAACTCAACTTGCCGTTTCCCTGCATGGTCATGATCACCCTAGAAGGGGAAATTTCCAACCACAAAAGTCTGGGAGTTTCTGGCGGTTGGTCTTTAGCAACAGTGGGCGCTTCATCAGAGCGTTCCCAATCCCGGATTTCTGGTTCCGTGAGCAGCAGATGAAAGCGCTGTTTGTCTTTTTGATATAAGGTAGCAGCGGTTTCAATGGTAGACCAAACCGGCATATCAGTAGATACAAGTGATAGGCAGACAGGTCTGCGGTGATGGGTCAGCATGGAATGTGAGGAGATAGAAATTAAAGACTACTATTGTTCTAGCAGCTCTAGCTGACGCGATCGGGCTTTTCACTAAAATTACGTCCCGATTGGTCGCGTCCCGCGATCGCGGGACGGCAAATTATTGCCGCATACCCTGGCTGCTTACCCAGCCACTAGCCTAACGCGATCGCGCTCCTCCTGCCCCAAAACTCCGAAATTGCCTGTCTTAACTCCCCGCTCAAATTTTTTTCGTTTAGGTGTTGACAAAAGCTTTTCAATTGGCTAAATTAATAAAAGTGCAACGGAGCAGGCCCCCATCGTCTAGAGGCCTAGGACACCTCCCTTTCACGGAGGCGACGGGGATTCGAATTCCCCTGGGGGTATCAAAAGGCAAAAAGCAAGAAGTTTTTCTTGCCTTTTGCCTTTTTAATTTAAGGGAATAAATTCTCATCGTTACTAGATGAGAAAAGAACGAACGGCTAACAGCTATTTTTCAGTGAGTTTGTCTATTTTTTCTTTCAAGCCTAAATTGAATAAAGAGCGTAGCAACACCAAGAACCATAGACCTGATAAACCAAAAATAGCGATCGCCCAACTACTATAGGAAGGTAGCGCCAGCAGCACTGCCGCCGACAGGAGGGTAAAACCTGTTAAACAAGCATAAATTAGGCTTTTTAGGGCTAAGTTAATCCGTTTGAGGATGCGATCGCTTTCAAGGGTTCGCACCCGCAGTTGTAACTCTCCCTGTTCAATTCGTTCTTCTAAGCGCCGGATTAAAATTTCCGAAGTTTTTGGCTGTCGCAATTTATAACCAATAAAATTCTTGGCTTGTCGGGCAAGTTCCCCGATTAAATTTCCTTTGGCTTGAGAGACAGTGATACTTTTAATAAAGGGTTGAGCCGCTGCTACTGGATTATATTCAGGATCGAGTGTCCTAGCGATCCCATCGAGTGTAGTTAAAGCCTTCAAAATAAACGTCATCTGGGCAGGCAAGCGAAAGGGTTGCTGCTCAAACATGGCATAAACTTCGGTACTCATTTCACTAAAAGCTTTGACATCAATCGGTTTTTCAGTGAACTTATCTAAGATAAAAGTTAATAACCTTCGTACCGGAGTCATATCCGCGACAGGCACCACTAAACCCATATCAATTAAGGTATCTAATACCTCGTCTGTATCCTTTTTTAGGACAGCAAAAAATGTTCTGATCATTTGATCTTTGGCAATAGACTTCAGTTCTGCCATCATGCCAAAGTCATAAAAAATTAAGCTGCCATCCTGGCTCACTGCCATATTTCCAGGGTGAGGATCTGCTTGAAAAAAACCATCTTGTAAGAGTTGTTTTAAATAACAACAGATTCCAAGTTGGTTGATTCTTTTCGGGTCTAACCCACAGGCTTCAATAGTTTTGCGATCGCTTACTTTGATTCCAGGTAAATATTCTACAGTTAAAATTTTTGTGGTTGTGTAACGCCAGTAAACTTTCGGAATCAAAATCCGGGGATAACCGAGGAAATTGGCAGCAAAACGTTCGGCATTTTTACCTTCTTGAATATAATCAATCTCTTGATAAAGAAGATTAAAGAATTCGCTATAAATTGCTTCTAATTCATATTTTCTTGTCCAAGGCATATAGCGCCGCGAAAAACGGACAAGCCTACCCAAAGCTTGAAAATCTAATTTAAATAACCTTTCTAATCCCGGACGTTGTACTTTGACAACGACATCTTCACCCGTATGCAGCCGTGCTTTGTGGACTTGCCCTAAACTAGCCGCAGCAATCGGAAAACGATCGAATTCCCGATACAGAGCATGAATTGAATTACCAAGTTCCGATTCAATCAGCGCGACTGCTTGCTCGGCACTAAATTCCGGAACCCGATCCTGTAGCTGCCCCAACGCTTCTACATATTCTAGAGGCAGCAAATCTGCGCGGGTAGATAATGCCTGCCCAATCTTAATAAAAGTGGGACCTAAATCTAGTAAAGTTTCAACTAACCACTGTGCCCGTCGCTTTTTATGTAAAGGGGAAGTATTTCTAAAGATATTATCCCACCATAAATAAAACACCCACTCTGCTGCTGCTCCAAAAATGTCTAGTTGACGAGCAAGGGCAGTATATTTCGTTCGTTGCCAACGTAGGGGTTTTAGTGGAGCTTTTGCGAGCATATCATCCCTTAATAAAGTCAAGAGTCAGAATCGGGGTGCTTGGCAGGTAAGCCCTTACAAGAATTAGTAAGCCGTGAAATCTCGAAGCAAGCCAGTCTGAACTGCTACAAGAACAGAAGAGAGGAATTCACCACTTTTCCCCTATTTTCAGAATATGCAAGTTAAACGTGCAACAGCTTATAAATTCTCAGATTTGGCGTCTGATTGTCTAGTTTCTGGCTTCAGACTTGAGTGCTGTCAAAAGACTGAGGCAAGGTGAGAGTGAAGCAGGTTTCGCAAGCGTGAGTATCTTCAGTAGAACAACTAGAGACAGCGATCGCACCATTGAGGTGCTGTACTAAAGACTTTACCAGAGCTAGACCCAACCCAGTGCCTTGAATTGCTTGTTCGGTGATGCCTTTACCCCGGCGGAATTTATCAAAGATATACCCCATTTCTGCTGGCGAGATGCCAGGACCATTGTTGCTCAAGTAAAGAACAATCTGATTCCCTTGCGGATTAATCTCGTGAGTAGCACGCAAATGAACGGTAGAATCTGGCTCAGAATATTTGCCAGCATTGGTCAAAAGCTCATGCAGTATGCGATTGAGGCTATCCGTGTCAGTCTGAAGCATTAGCGATCGCTTGGGGAACTCTACGGCTAGCGTTAATCCTTTATCCACCCATTTCTGCTCAAACGGCTCAACTAACTCTTGAATAACCTGCTTGAGGTCTATCTTTTGCAGATGAATTGAAGATTTCTTCGACTCCAGTTTCTGGAGAGCGAGCAAGTCCGCGATCAAATCAATTTCTCGAGTACACTGCTCATCCAGCATTTGCAGATACTTAGCACGACTTTCTGGCGACTGTTCGGCTTGACGTAACATCCGAATCGCTAGCTTCATCGTGGTGAGCGGTGTGTTCAACTCATGGCTCAGGTTGCTGATGAATTCATCCTTCACTTGATTGAGTTGCCGCAACTGATCGAGTTGTTGGCGAGTTTTTTCGTACAACTTTGCCTGCACTTCCATACTGCCTTGCAGCTGGGCGGTACGCTCCTCGACAAGAGCTTGCACTTGGCGTAATGATTGCGTTTGAATGATTGCTGTACTCGCCTGAGCGCTGACTAATTTTACTAACTCTAATTCCTCAGATTGCCAGGAACGAGGCTGATGATGCTGTAGCACCAGGAACCCTAACACGGTACCTTGGCTTTCCAGGGGAACCATCAGCAGAGCAGGCATGGCTTCTTTAAACAGGTCGGAGGATTGGCTGGCAGAGGTGTCTGCTGGGTTGCTGGTAGCGAGATCCGCTTGATTCGCGATCGCCAATAGCTCAGGCGACTGCATGAAGACTTGTTGGCACCAGTGACACTCCGATAGAGCAAAAGAATGGTTTAACCAAGAAGGTAAAACAGAAGCGGTTGTTTCTTTAATTGCTGGTTGTTCGCTGTTGCTTTGGGAAGACCATTCGCAAACTACCGTAACTTTCGCTTTAGGAATCTGCTTTAAAGAACGGTTTTTCAACGGGGGAGCGACGTATTTCAACAGTAGAATAAAGCCACGGTGAACTTGGAAAGCTTGAGCTGTACCGGCAAGCGCGAGTTGGAGAATCTGATTCACGTCTTTGCCTGCTCGAATTGCCAAGGTCAGCTGGTTGATCAGGATTTGGTATTGGGCGGCGATACGCACCTGTCGCTGGAGTTGGACTTGAGAAATGGCGATCGCAACTGAGTCTGACACAGCTTTCAGCAATTCTTTTTCAATCTCTGTCCAATCGCCGGGTTGCGATCGCCCGACGACAATCACCCCATTTGCTGAAGATTGAAATTGGGTTTGAATTCCCAGCACGGCACGTACCGGATCTTCCCAGGCACGTCCAGTTTCAATTGCCTGAGTATCCGAAATCGCTACAGGTTGGCGATCGCTTAGGATCTCTTCTAGCACGGCATTTTCTTGCATCCATCCTTTCGAGGACAGAGGACGCACGCTCTTAAACTCAACGGTTCCCGCCTCCGCCACGTTGGATGTTTTGTTAGACCCTGAAAATGCCTCTGCATACCAAAAAGCAGCCTGTGGCGTCGCCTGATGGCTCGCGATCGCTTTTATAAAACAAGCGTCTGCCTGCAAACTCCTTCCCACCACCTCCGCAATTTTGGGCAATACCGCTTCCGGAGCTGAGCTTGTCAGAAGGATTTGAGTAATCTGTTGCCCTAAGTGAATGCAGCGATCGCTGGGGTAATGCATGAGTGCGCCCTTGTATTCCTCTATAAAACCCGGTTCAACTGGACTGGGCATCGGTGAAGTGAGAGGCTCTACCATCAGGGTTGCAGCTGTTTGCAGCTCTTTGACAGCCGCCAGCTCTTCCTGAGCCGCTTTACTAACGCTAGCGTGCCGCTTTGCGACCAACTCTTGGGACATCCGCGTTGCGATCGCAGTGGCTGCATCCATATCCGCTTGTGCATCATTCATCTTAGCCGAGCTTCATTAGGAGGACATCAAGGCAGGGGTTAAAAGACACTCTGCTGGATAGAGGGAGAGGCGTTGGCACGGCAGCAATAAAAACAGTCGTTTGTCGGGAGCAATCCGCTGTCAATCTTTTACAACCATGACTGGGGCAACCAGATTTCACCCTCACTCTTCTATAGACTAGGGTTCCCAGATTTTTTAGATTTCTACCAGTTCAAATGCCTAATTTCTAGAAGTGGTAACCAGTACCTCTGTGGCTAACCGTTTCAACGACTCAGCCTGCCCCAGGATTTTTTCTTCCAGCAGCACGCGCGACTCTTGCGTCACCTGACCAGACATGGCAGCTTGTTGTAGGCTCATAAAAGCTTTCAGATCCTCTGAGCCATATTTGCCTTGGAGCATCTCCCGGAGCAGCTCTTCTGCTTCCACTGTCAAAAAACCAGTACTGAGAGCTTGTTGAACCACTTCTCGAATTAGAATCATCGTGCACCTCCTAGACGACTTGCTCAGCAAGGTCAGTATCCAATTTATCCAGTTGCCATCAGGTGACGCTAATCTTTCTGTCTAAGTGACCCTGTCGGCAATGACTTTATGATGTATACATCCTGATTCTTGTGATTTCCAGTTAGGGCTTTTGTGATTGAAATCACTGAAATATCTACTAAAACCTGAATGCCAAATTGGCTTTTTCTTAAATAAAGCTCAATGGCAGACTTGCTCTAAATCACAGTGACGTAACTTCTTTTCTCCCCTTCCTCCGTAAGCGTTTCATCCCTAAAACAAGAGGAGTCAGGAGAAGTTGGCGTAGCGCTAGCGCAGTCTTGCCAGTCTAATGTCAGGTAGTCGGCAGAAAAACCATTGGAGCAACGAGAAGCTCATTTTTTGAATAAAACGGGGTTCTCACTAAAGAAGTGATTTTCAGCGGTTTTTCTAGGGAACAACCTAGGGCGTGTCATCAATTCAACCAGATGACCGTAGCAGCGAGGTGAATCGCACCGAGAAAGTTAACCGCACGCTTGTCGTAGCGCGTTGCAATCGCTCGATACTGCTTGAGTT